>NZ_QSDP01000049.1:0-46956 GCF_003463685.1 Parabacteroides sp. AM58-2XD | reverse complement strand
CCGGGAAGAAAGTTTCCACGAGCAAGGAAAGGAAGGCCCAATTGTAAAAACTATACTCTAACTAATTACAAAAGAGCACTATGAACCTTAAATTGATGACATTGAGTTATAACCAGCAGGTCATACCAACCACCCGGAAGCCCCACTAGTACCGGTTCGGTGCGATTGTCACCCTCCATGGCATTACGGTCCAGATACATAATTTTATCTATCGGGGTCGATGCAGGAGAATTCACCCCGTCTGTTCCTTGATAAAAGAGCAGCATCAAATCGTCGATGCGCGTCTCGTAGTCTTGTCCCGGCTCATAGCCGTCACCATTCTCGCCACCGGTGGGGTTTGAACGGGTAAGAAGTTTGGCTTCCGGACTGCTGATAGTCAGACGAAGGTAGTTTTCCACCACCACATCCTCCTCTCCGTCGTCACGGTTCAAATGAACTTCGTCAGTACAGCCAACCTGCATAAAACAGGTTGCCATACAGGCGTATAAAAGATATTTATAGGCTATGTTCATAATCAATCATTTTTTGAAGTTCTTTATTCTTCACGTTTTGCTTTGATCTGTTCGAGGTTTGCCTGGGCCGATTTACCTGTCACCGGGCTATTCTGCAACGTATTCAAGATCTTTTCCGCACCGTCCAAATCACCGCGAAGCATCAGAATAGATGCACGTGCCAACTGTTTCTCATCTCCTTCGGCTGCTTTCTGAAGGTAACGTTCGGCTTGTTCCAACTGGCCTCTTTGAATAGCTGTGTTAGCGGCATTCAGATTCGACACAGGATCATCAGGAAACATGCGGACAGCAATTTCGAACACTTCGTTATATTTCTCGCTTCCAGCCTCATAGCTTTGAGCCACCATAAACATTTCATTCAGACTCAACTGCTTCGGATCAGTATAAATAAGCGACCGGGCTTCTTCGGCTGTGAAATTGCGGATGTTATACTTCACCACATAGTCCGAATGGCGTAACGCCGGATAAACATCCCTGAGTAGAATTCTATAAGAGTTACCGCCGTTCAAGACTTTCAACTTCAGCTCCTTCTTATCGAGGTCGCGTGGTTCCGGATCACGAATAATAGCCAGCAACTCAGCTTTGTCCGGTAAATTCATTTCTTCCAGACGTTTTTCCAATCCTTCCCAGTCTTCCGGTTCGAAATCTACACTGAATGTGGCATGCTCGAAACGATAGAGGCTTTTCACGTAGTCGCGCAAGGCCTTGGCACGATTTTCCGCTAAATATGTATTATTGGCGTATGAGCCTCGGGAGACGCAAAACCTTTGATCCATACTTCCGTGATGGTGGCATACGGATCGTCTTTTACAGACTCGATCGTCGCACGAATAGCAGCCAGCTCACGCGGATTGTTACGGTAGTCGGGATAAATCGTTATTTTGTTAACCGGGAAATCCAAAAACGCTTTTCCCTCGATCGAACGCGCTTGACCGCCTCAGCTTCAGGTGTACGATAGGCGAGCAACGGTCTCAAAACAACCGGATCTGACAAATTGATCGGAAAGAGTGGAGAACGGTCGTTCTGCAACGCTTCCCAACCACAACCGCAGAGGTCGGTTACGAGAGCCACTTCCGACTTCTTCATCCAAGGCGCCATTGGTGTGCGAGTGGTGTATTCAAAGAATTGCTCCTCACCATTATTACGACGCAGTTCATATTCCCCGTGTGTTGAATAAGTACGTCCTGTGCGATCGTACAAAATATGGCGATCGCGACCATTGAGAATAACCGGTGTCAAAGGGCGGATACTATCACCCGAAACAACCACCGGTGTACATACCAGACTACGATCAGAAGGAACTTTCACTTCACCAAAATCGAACGTCATACCAATAATCAACGCACTGTCCGATTTCTCTACAATCTTATCCTTTACTTTAATCTCCTGTGCCTGCAAAGCAGTTGCCGCCAGCAGACTTGTTACTATAAGTATATGTTTGTTCATTTTCATAAGGCGGCGAAAATTAAAATTGATAAATCAGATTAATTGCTGCTTGTGTTGGACCGAAATAATGTTTCTTGACGTATTCCTGACGACGACCGCAGTTTGTACAGGGGTATTTCTCCGATTCGAGATAGAGATATCCCACACCGACCGTCGCTTCCAGATTCCAATGCTTGGAAAGCAACCATGAATAACCGTAGCTAACTCCTACTCCTGCTCCCCAACCTTGATGGCGCTCATTCTCGGTACCCAGTATTTTGATGTCCGATACATTATATAATATGTAAGGGACATGCAGACCAATGAAATGTTTGTAGGAAGTTTCACAAAACCAATAACGCAACTCCGGATGAAGTCGCCAATGCTTAAGAGATTTACCATAGCTACCATCTTCTTTCTTTCCGTCGAACGGGTTCAGACCGGTCTCTATATCCAATGACCAATGACGTGCCAGACGAAATTCAACTCCGGCATTGAAAGTCGCCATCGCTCCCCAATACGGGATATTCGTTTTCAGGCCGACGACTGATCCTTTCTGACCACTCAATCTATCCTGTGCATAAAACGACAATGGAATCACAAACAGGAAGATCATGATAATAAGTTTTCTCATCATACTTTTTGTTTTTTAGTTATTTTGTTTTATTCGTTTATTATCTTCTTCACATCGCTATCAATCTATTCATTTCATTCATATCCAAACCACAAGCATTAGGGTTACATGTAAATTAAGTAAATAAAATATATATAATTTTTTGCTGTGCATACAGCAAAAAACCCTCATGAGGGTTACTGGATTTATCCATCTATACTAGTTTTCGAAAACTTCGCCTTAAAATTATAAATTATAAAAAGAGATTATTCCAAATGCCGCTCAAATCAAGACATATGGTATAATAATGGAGAAATTTGATCCTTCATACTCCACAAAAATAATAGGTACAATCCTCATAAAAGGAGAATTGTAATGTATTTACCTTATATCCACTTTTCAATGAAATGTAACTGAAATTAAATAAATTCCTGTACTTTTGCTTTGTAAAAAGAGTAAAGATGCTGAGTAAGTCTAAAGTAAAACAGATCCGTTCACTGGAATTAAAGAAGTTTCGTAACGAGTTAAATGCATTTGTTGCCGAAGGAAATAAGTTGGTGGCAGACATGTTACATGCATTCGAATGCGACCTGCTGATAGCCAAACCGTCATGGATGGCAACACAAGGCGACATTCCCGCTAAGGAATTATTGGAAGCTGACGACGATGATATACGGAAAGCCAGTTTCTTGAAAAACCCGCAGGACGTACTGGCCGTCTTCAAACGTCCGGCCTGGTCATTGGAAGATGCCGACCCGAAAACCCAGTTAATCCTTGCCCTCGACGGGATACAAGATCCCGGTAATCTCGGTACGATCATACGGCTGGCAGACTGGTTCGGCATCGAACATATTGTTTGTAGCCAGGACACCGCCGACGTATTCAGTCCCAAAACAGTACAAGCCACTATGGGAGCTCTCGTCCATGTAAAAGTACATTATACGGATTTGCATGGCTACCTGAAAAAACAGGCAGAACAACAAATCCCGTTATACGGAACGTTTCTTGACGGAGAGAACATGTACACGAAAGAATTATCGGAAACAGGTATCATCATCATGGGAAATGAAGGAAACGGTATCCGTCCCGAAATAGAAACACTTGTCAATGAAAAGTTGTATATACCTAATTACCCTCAGGACAGGGAAACATCAGAGTCGCTGAACGTAGCAATCGCCACTGCTGTAGTCTGCGCCGAGTTCAGGCGTCGTCGGGGAAATGCGGGGTAAATGGCAGACTTGTACCAGAGAGTCTACGGTTACTGAATCCGTAACAGCCAGCCATTCCGCTAAAGAAGAAACTCCAACCGGAGGAAAAGTAATGTCTGACGGTACCGGCAATAAAGTACCGTCATAAAATTCTGTATTCGCAATCTCCTGTTCCAAAGGATACACACCGGTCAAACGTCCCTCCGCATCCAATTCGAGATAATGCATACGGTACCATTTACGCCAGTATATATAATGCGAAGCAATCCTGCGCATATTTTGATCTAATTCTTTATGGAATCCTTACGTGCTACTTGTATGGAGTCGTTTTCCGGTAACCGACCGTAGTTATACCGCATCAGATTCAAACTATCCACATAAACTTTGAAATAAGAGGTGGAATCATCTTTTCCGTTCAGGCGGATAAAACCATACACGCTCTTTACCTGTTTGGTAGGCAAAGTCCTTAACGTTGTTTCATGATAACCGTCGCGAAGAATTTTGTCGTTTACGGTAATAATCGTATCGCCCTGATTTGCGCTCAGACGGATCTCCGGACGATTCTTCATCGCATCGTTCAATCCCCAGACGCGCATTCCCAATACAAACGTACTGCCGGACGGATAGTTGGTTTCCGGTTTAATATCGACCGCTATCCCGTTAAACAAGGCATTCGGTTCTAAGGTAAGATAAGTAAGACGCGGCCAGATATCTACCGAATCCTGTTTAGATACAGGGGCGGCATTTGCCTGCACATCTCCCAGCGCCTTTTGCCGTTCATTCAGTTCGGCCAGTACCAAATCGTAAACCTGCATGTACACATCCAGGTTACGCCCATACCAGACCAGCGAACTGTCATAAACAGCCTGTTCTATTTTATGCTTGCGGAATACAGACTGGTAAAGCGCATCTTTCTCAGCATCGTCGCTATACTTTTTATAATCCGTGCTGATCATAGCTTCAGCCAGTTGCATATCGATCAGGACAGCCTTCATTTCCTTTTCCGACAAAATACCATCAGGCACCTTACTACAGGAAACCAACAAAGCTGCCGTTAACAATGCGACACCATATCTGCGCAATTTATTCCGCATTTATTTATTACTTTCTTTTTCTTTAGAGAGACTGGCCGACAAGGTATGCCGGTAAAATATCAATAATAAGAAAACACCCACGCAGATTGCTGAATCCGCCAGGTTGAAGATAGGACGGAAAAAGACAAACTCCTCCCCTCCCCAGATAGGAAGCCAGTCAGGCAATACCGTCTGAATCAACGGGAAGTAAAACATATCCACTACTTTCCCGTGCAGCCATCCCGCATATCCTCCGCCCGCAGGCATAAAAGATGCGATCTGACCAAAACTATGATCAAATACCACTCCATAAAATATAGAGTCGATAATATTACCGATTGCTCCTGCAAATATCAACGAGACACAAGCAATAAAACCGAAGTTATATTTGTCTTTTACAAGCTTATACAGGTAATAACCGATAAAGCCGACCGCCACAATACGGAATATCGACAAAAACAACTTACCTATTACTTCTATACCGAAAGCCATTCCCGGATTCTCGGTAAAATAGAGATAAAACCACGGGGTAATCTCTATACTCTCATGCAACTGCATGTGTGTCTTGATCCAAATTTTGAGAGCCTGGTCAAGAATAAGGAGCAGCATTATAATCAACACTGCTCCCCAACCTTTAGAAAATTTCATTTATCTCTTACCTCCTTGTTTTGCTTCGATACTCAAAGTAGCATGAGGAACGGCACGCAGTCTTTCCTTCGGGATCAGTTTACCCGTTTCACGACAAATGCCATACGTTTTATTTTCTATACGGATCAAAGCAGCCTGTAAGTTCTGTATGAACTTCATCTGGCGTTGTGCCAAACGTCCGGCCTCTTCCTTCGACAAAGTTGCGGCACCTTCTTCCAACACCTTAAATGTTGGTGATGTATCAGCCACATCGTTACCATCAGAATTGGTTACACCCGATCTCAACAACTCGTAATCCTTCTTGGCTACCTCCAACTTCTCTAAAATAATGGCGCGGAACTCCTCGAGTTCAGCATCCGAATATCTAGTCTTTTCTGCCATGGTTCATTTAATTTTAGGTTCCACAATTCATAATATATATCAGGCGACCAAGTCGCAGTCCAAATATACGATAATATTTATATGCGGCAAGGGACGCCTTTCTTTTTTATAGAAAAAATCACTCTTTTTCGATTCGTACCGACAGATTGAAATCTTCGAAATCAAGGACAGTCGCATCGCTTATGGCATGTTCCGTTATTTCAACAGATACAGCCAGCACTTGGTTCGCAATGTACTCATTAAATTCCTTAATTGCGTCATCCATTTCATCGGTCGAAAGAATAGTCACATTGATTTTATCCGTTATATCGTAACCGTTGCTCTTACGCAAGTTCTGGATACGGTTTACCAATTCGCGTGCCAAACCTTCCTTACGCAGGCTTTCGGTAACTGTAATATCAAGAGCTACAGTCAGACGGCCTTCATTGGCAACCAGCCAGCCCGGGATATCTTCCGAGATAATTTCAACATCCGTACGTTCAACGGTTGCATCCTGTCCTTCCACTTTCAACGTAAATGTTCCGGCAGCTTCGAATGCAAGGATATCCTCCTGACTCATGCTTTGGATAGCGGCAGCCAGGCTCTTCATGATCTTACCGTAACGCGGGCCTAACTTCTTAAAGTCCGGCTTGATACGTTTTACCAGGATTCCGGCTGCGTTATCGACAAACTTCAGTTCCTTCACATTCACTTCGTTCAGGATCAGATTCTTCACAGCTTCGATACTTTCCTGCTGATGGGCATCCATAACCGGCACCATAATGGTTTGAAGCGGCTGACGAACTTTGATATTCACTTTACGACGCAAAGCCAGCACCATGGACGAAACATCCTGCGCCATCTTCATACGTTCTTCCAGATCTTTATCGATCAATGCTTCATCATATTTCGGGAAATCGGATAAGTGGACAGACTCAACCGTCTCACGTCCGGTTACAGCAATCAGGTCGCAGAACAACTGATCGGCATAGAACGGAGCAATCGGAGCCATCAACTTGGCTATCGTTTCCAGGCAAGTATATAAAGTCTGGTAAGCCGACAACTTATCGGTTGTCATACCACCACCCCAGAAACGGCGACGGTTCAGACGTACATACCAGTTACTCAGGTTATCGTTTACAAATTCGGAGATAGCACGTCCCGCACGGGTCGGTTCGTAGGTATCATAGAAACCGTCCACATCTTTCACCAATGTATTCAGCAAAGAAAGAATCCAGCGGTCGATCTCCGGGCGTTCGTTCAGAGGAACATCCGGTTCCGAATAATCGAAGCCGTCCACATTTGCATACAGTGAGAAGAATGAATAGGTATTATATAATGTACCGAAGAACTTACGGCGCACTTCATCCATTCCGTCGATATCGAACTTGATGTTATCCCACGGAGATGCATTCGTAATCATATACCAACGCAACGGGTCGGAACCATATTGTTCGATTGTAGAGAACGGATCGACAGCATTTCCCAGACGTTTGGACATCTTATTACCATTCTTGTCCAATACCAGACCGTTGGAAACAACCGCTTTATAAGCCACGCTATCGAATGCCATTGTTGCCAGCGCATGCAGGGTAAAGAACCAACCACGTGTCTGGTCGACACCTTCCGCGATAAAGTCGGCCGGATAAACCGTACGGTTATCCAGTATTTCCTTATTCTCGAACGGATAATGGATCTGTGCATAAGGCATCGCACCTGAGTCGAACCAAACGTCGATCAGGTCTGTCTCACGTTTCATCGGCTTACCGCTTTCAGAAACCAGGATCACCTCATCCACATACGGACGGTGCAAGTCGATCTTTTCGTAATTATCCTTATTATATTCACCCGGATTGAATCCTTTATCCTTATAAGGATTGCTTTCCATGAATCCGGCTTTAACAGCCTTTTCTATTTCGTTGTATAGTTCTTCCACCGAACCGATACATTTTTCTTCCGTTCCGTCTTCCGTACGCCAGATTGGTAACGGAGTACCCCAATAACGGCTACGGCTCAAGTTCCAGTCCTGCAGGTTTTCCAACCATTTACCGAAACGTCCCGTACCGGTGCTCTGCGGCTTCCAGTTGATCGTATTATTCAGTTCGATCATACGATCACGGCAGGCTGTTGTGCGGATAAACCAGCTATCCAACGGATAATACAACACCGGTTTGTCGGTACGCCAGCAGTGCGGGTAGTTGTGTACATGCTTTTCGATGCGGAACACGCGGTTCTGCACTTTCAGCATCATACATATTTCGATATCCAATGTTTCGTCTTTATCGGTTTTCTCCGGATCGTACGCATTTTTTACGAACTTACCCTGGAACGGATCATAGTCGGCCGCATTCATACAGGTCTGTACGAATTCAGGATCCAGGTCTTCCAGCAGATAGAACTTACCGGTCATATCCACCATCGGACGTCTGTAGCCATCCTTGTCGATCATCATCAACGGCGGCACACCGGCCACCTTAGCCACACGGTCGTCATCCGCACCGAAAGTCGGAGCGATATGTACGATACCCGTACCGTCTTCGGTTGTCACAAAGTCACCATTGATTACGCGGAAAGCACCTTCGCCCGGATTTACCCACGGAATCAGCTGCTCGTAATGCATACCGGCCAGTTCGGAACCTTTCCATTCGCCAACCACCTTAAACGGTATCAGCTTATCGCCTATCTTATAATCAGATAATTCCAGGTCGGCAGCTTTCGGATTGAAATGCGCACCCATCAAATCCTTCGCCAATACCACCGTCATCGGCATACCGGTATACGGGTTATAAGTCTGAACAGCCACATAAGAGATGTTCGGTCCCATACAAAGAGCCGTATTTGAAGGCAATGTCCACGGAGTAGTCGTCCATGCCAGGAAGAATGCATCACCGAACTGTGCCATTTCGGGCTTCGGATCGAGGATATGGAATTGTGCCGTACAAGTCGTATCTTTCACATCTTTATAGCATCCCGGCTGGTTCAACTCATGTGAGCTAAGACCTGTTCCGGCTGCCGGCGAATACGGTTGGATCGTATATCCTTTGTACAGCAAACCTTTTTTATATAATTCTTTCAGCAGATACCACAGCGTTTCGATGTAACGGTTATCGTAGGTGATATACGGATTTTCCATATCCACCCAATAGCCCATCTTGTTAGTGAGGTCTTCCCATTCTTTGGTAAACTTCATCACATCGCGGCGGCAAGCTGCATTATAGTCAGCGACAGAAATCTTCTTGCCGATATCTTCCTTGGTTATACCCATGGATTTCTCCACGCCCAACTCAACCGGCAGGCCGTGTGTATCCCATCCTGCCTTACGGTTGACCAGGAATCCTTTCATGGTCTTGTAACGGCAGAAAATGTCCTTAATCGAACGGGCAATAACGTGGTGAATACCCGGCATACCATTTGCAGAAGGCGGTCCTTCGTAAAATACAAATGAGGGGTATCCTTCGCGGATTTCAAGACTCTTGTGGAAGATGTCGCCATCCTGCCACTTCTTCAGCACCTCTTTATTGACATTCGATAAGTCAAACTTAGAATATTCGGCAAATTTCTTACTCATTTCGCGTTATATTTATCTTTCTTCTAAAAATGCCGCAAAGTTAGTGATTTAATTCTAATTAGGCAATAAAGAAATTCGTAGAACCTGATTGGATTTTACAAAGCTAAGTAATCTCCCTTTCAAAAAATTGTATGTTTAACAAAACATAGTCTTAATTCATTCGTATATTCTTGATCTTTCCTAAACTAAATAGGAGAAAGATCAAGAATAATATTTATCTTTGTATCGGATTTATAAACTATAAACAATTATTACGATGGCCAAACCGATAAAAGAGACTCCAATCATATTTGGAGAAGACGCAAAGCATTTTAATCAATCCATTAAGGATGTGAAACCAGCTTCTGACGATGAAAAAAGACGTATAAAGGAAGCTTACGAGAATATAAAGAAAATAGCAACCTTTATGATGTGAACATGAAATTAGCAAAGTTGGAAGAATTAGAAAAGATAAAACCGTTTGATTGCGGCGACGCGGATTTCTGACAAGTTTCACAAAACTTTCTCCGCATACTCCTTAATCTTCTGCGGATTGTACCGGGTATCCACATAAGCAGTCTTTAATAAAGTAACTATTGCCGTAACTCTTACTCAAAAGTTTTCCAATTTTTTCCTTCATTTATTCATCCGCAAAGCTATAACACTAAGAATAAACGCCTTGCAGATGAACAAAATGAAGAATATCATCCGATCTCCTCTACATGATACAAATTTCCACGCAAAGCGTGGCGAGAAGGATAGTTATTTCGGCGCAGCAAACGGCCAAAGCCATTGATCGTTGTGTTACTGAAACTAAGGCGGCTACGCTTACGGATATGTTGCATGATCTCAGCTACTGATAACCAATCGCCTCCATCTTCCCCAACAGGAACGGCACGAAAATACTGCAACAACAACTGCTCTTCCACCGGCACTTGCTCAAATGCCTCATTCTGCCGAGTAACAGCCAGTTCCTCTTCATGCGTAAACCAATAACGTTCGCCTGCCCGCAACAAATAAATGGCCTGAGCATATAGCTGGTCATGGTCAACCAAATAGCGGCGGTCGATCTCCCCTTTAATTTCAACACAAAGGAAACGACGGCTACCGGTCGGATCGGATAACAGGTCCATATTATTACAAGTCCCGACAAATCCGGCATACCGTTTCAACACCCGAACACTCGATTTATAAGGCTTGCGGGTATTCACCTCCGGCTTCTGAAGCAGATGTTTCAGGAAAGACTGGCGGGAAGCCCCCACCGAATCGAACTCATCGATATTGATCAGGGCAAATCGATGCAGCATCAGTTCGGCGTCACGGCGATTCCCAAAATCAATGCTATCCGTATAAAAGTCGCGCAGAACAGGCGGCAACAGATTACGGCACCAGGTAGACTTTCCACATCCCTGCTCACCCACCAGCAAAGGCAAGACACTGTTGGCATACACGCTACTCATCTGTTTCCATTGGGCAACCAGCCCCAAAAACCAGCGATAAAAATGATTGCGCCACAGTTTCGACGATGTCGGCACGGTATCCGCCAATGCACGGATATGATCTTTCCCATCCCATTCGGGCAAATGATCCAAATAATCATCCAGCGGATTGAACAGCGGTATCTTATTGGAATAGATATAGCGTTTCACATCGCGATCCCATAAATCAAGTCCTTCGGCTTGTGCATGCAAAGAGATCGTATTGAGCACCTCCTCTGTGACCGGGAAAAAATCATAATAATAGGAACGCCGCTCGCGATACTCCACCTCCCCTTTCAACTCATTCCGTCGCAATTCATACCGTCGTTTCATAAACTCTTCCATCCGGAGCACCAGATTCTGGCAAGCCGGCATCACCGGACCAACACCATAATATTTATCCAGCAGATAGGCATTATGCACAGCCGCCCGCAATTCCGTTTCACTACGCCGGAAGTGCATGTTCGCATACGACCATTTCAGCACATCTTCCTCCGGTATGCCTGCCCGCAGGCAATTCTCTGCCAAACGGACCAACAACGTGTCCTCTTCCGCATCCCCCAGTTCCTTTTTCACCTCCTCTATCGCCTTTTTCAGAGCCACCTGATAGAGCAGATAAACAGAACTACTACGTTCGTGCCCCGCCTCCATCCGCTGAAGCGGCAACGGTTCCTGCTGCTTCACGTCGCGAAAAGTCGGTTCGCCAGGCATTTGCAAAGGCTGTTCGAGTGTTGCCGGAACAGCCGCCGGATTATAATAAAGATCGGGATCATAGGAGATACGGCAAGACTGCTCTATAACCGGTTGCCGGAAAGCGATATCCCGCTGCAATTGCATCCGGTAATAATTGAGTGCCAATTGGTAAGCATGTGCATGAAACCACCCCGCCAGTTCACTGTTACGAGGCAAAGAACCGTCCGGCAATGTAAAAGGTACGACAATCTTCACGCTTTTACGGCTTGAGCCGATAAAAGCAAGCAGTGTTTGCAGCGAACCGGCTGCCTTCCGCCGCACCTCCGTCGCCTCCGTATACCCGGACAGATTACCGACTTCGAGAAGGACAAGACCGTTGTAGGCTGCCATTTTCATATCTCCGTTCTTCTTCCGATATTCGGCACCAAAAACAATCCGGGGCAGTTTACTTGCCGCCGGACAAGGATGACCCGGAGGACACTCCTCCAGTTTTTCCCGAAATTCTTCTACTGCACGACCGGACGCACGGTCCTTCATCGTATCAACTAATTCACTAAGTGAAAAGGTTTTAACGGACTTACTTCCGTCTTTATACTGTGTTATATTCATTTGCTTGTGATCCAAGGTGTATTTTCTGCTTAAAGATAAGAAAAAAAGCTATGGATAACAAGGCTTCTGTCGATTATTATTTATATCTTTAGTGCGTTATTCTTTCTTGTTTGTCAATTGTCAAACGCTTATTCAACAGTAGTCTTACAAGCGTTTGTCAGCTATCAAACAAGCGTATGACAGTTGGCTGATAAATTAAAAGAAAGCACTCCGGCATTACCGGATGCCTGGTTACACCTTAAACAATAACTGATATGTGTGCAAGATATCGAATGGTTCGCAATCCGAACCCTACTGGAGAGAAGAAAAAACAAGCGTTGCATCCGCGTGTAGTACCTCTCGGGACACTCCATACCGACGATTTAATCGAAGAAGTCGAAAACCGTTCGGGAATTTCGGGAGCAGACATCAAAGGGGCTTTACGGGTCCTTGCAGATGTGGTAGCCGACAGATTGGAACAAGGCTACAATGTCGAAGTAGAGAATTTCGGCTTCCTCAGCGTTTCGCTTTCTTCACGCCCGGTCATGGATAAGAAGGAAATCCGTAGCGAATCGATTCATTTCAAGAATGTCAACTTCCGCTGCGGAAAATACCTGAAAAGTAAATTAAAAACAATGGATCTGGAACGCATGCCGGAAGGAAAAGGAGTGTTACCCCCTTTCGGGGAACGGGTCCGCAGGCTGATGGAATATCTGGAAAAACATCACTATATCACTTGCAGCGATTACCGGGAACTGACGGGTTGCTCCAAGTATCGTGCTTTAGAAGACCTGAAAAAGCTAATCGATGAAGGTAAATTGGAGAAAAATGGGTATCGAAGCACTAGGGTTTATTCATTGCCTTCATCTGAAAAGCATTGATAATAAACAACAAGTTTTTACAGATGAAGAAATGAAGGATTATTTTCGAAAAACTTTTTTCTGAGAAAGAGAATCTTACGACCGGACGATCCACTCCGCAATATTCCGCGTTTCATTATCGAAACTCACACCGATTTTAAACAGAGTCCGCGGGTCGGATGCGAACGGCAAGGCGTATTGCCTGTCTTCGATCTGTTGCAAGGCCTCTTCTGCCGTTCCATTCAACTTGAACTCCATGACATAAATGTAACGGTCGGTCTGTAACACCAAATCTATACGACCACGTGATGTACGATACTCCACTTGGGCATAAAAACCGACCAGCTTGAAAACTATAAACAAGACATTCTGGTAATGTACCTCCAAATTGCGGATCAACTCGTAAGGCGTATCGGAAAAGAAACTTTGAAGACGAACTAAGAACGCATCCACATCCCCCTTACGGATATCTCTAACAAAATGTTGAACTTGGAATGCGGTGTCACCCGCTTTTACGGATGTATAAAAAGGCAACAGATAACGGGTAAAACCTTCTGCGACTTCCTCGTTTGGAAAACCAAGCGTGTACATCTTAAACTCCGGATCATAATCCTTGATCGTCAGATAACCGCTTTGGTAAATGACCGGTATGGGATTGTATGAAACGGCATCAATGCTGTTCAACACGTCCACATCCGTTTCCGTATGCGCCATGCGATACAAATCATAATCCGTGCGCTTCAACAATTCTACCAAATAAGTGGGGGTTCCCGTCTCAAACCAATAACTACCCAACTGCTTATATTTAAAGGCATTCAAAAGGCTGAACGGATTATAAACACCCGGACTGCCTGCCGTGAAATGATAGCCGTCATACTGCTTCTTCAGCAAAGAACAAGTCCCTTCAAACGTGAGGTTCAACGAAACACCCAATGCATGGATATCGTCATCAAAATAGGCATGCAACTCTTCTTCCGATATGCCGCAAAGGGTTACATACGGATCACGCATGGACAAATCGTCCAAGTTGTTCAAATCGCTGAACACACTTACTTTGCCAAACTTCGTAACACCGGTCAGCAAGGCAAAGCGGATCGCACCGTCCATCGTCTTCAACACCCCATAGAAGGTTTTCAGCATATTTCGGAACTCTTCCTGGAGCACTTCATCGCCAATCGCCTGCAACAATGGCTTATCATATTCATCCACCAGAATGACCACACGACGACCCGTCTTTTCATATGCACGGCGAACAATTCCCTTAAAACGAAGTTCAGGTGTCTTCTCCGTTTCCGAACGCCCATACAGGAGTTCCCAATTATGTAACGTATCATCCAAGACATACATCAATTGTTCCACCGAGTCATACTTGCCGGTATTCAAATCCAAATGCAGAATCGGATACTCTATCCAATCCTTCTCCAACTGCTCCATCGCCAAGCCTTTGAATAACTCTTTCTTTCCCTGGAAATAGGCTTCCAAGGTAGATATCAACAGGCTTTTACCGAAACGGCGGGGGCGGCTCAGGAAATAATAACTCCCCGTCTGAACCAATTGATAAATCAATGCGGTCTTATCAACATAAAGATACCCCTCTTTACGGATCTTCTCAAAGTTCTGTATACCTATCGGATAAAGTGTTGCCATAATCTGCTTTTGTTTTCGTACCAAGGACAAAGTTACGGAAAAATCAGCTGGTTTATAGTTACAAAATAAAAAGATTCTTAGCACATACATTCAAAGAAAGTCCAGGACTACAATATAATGCCCAACAAAGCAAAACTATAGTCCTGTTAAAAAAAGTACTATTCAATAAGTTCCCTTATCAATATACCTAATAATTATTCGAGAAAACTATTCAATGTAACAGTTTTCCCTTTTACAAACTTAATAGATTTAACCATATCTCTATATCGAACAGAAACAAATCCATCTTTCTTTGTTCGATCCGCTTTTATAACAGCCTTTTCCAATTTACCCTCTTTCCAGTAAATATCTACCTCGTAACCACCACGAGCACGTAAACCACGAACGCTTCCTGTCGGATATTTAGAAGGTAATGCTGGCAACAAATCAATCTCACCGGCATGACTCTGTAACAAGATTTCCGCCACAGATGCAGCCATACCCAAATTTCCGTCTATTTCCCAATATCCTGTAAAGTTACATGTAAAATTAGGATTCAATGCTTTCATAAAATGACGGTCAATAACCCGTTGTACACTATCCCCCTCGGCCATACGCGCCCAAAAATTTGCCGGAAAAGCCCCGGTCCAACTTCCACTATTATAGGAATATCCAGGTTTTCTATGTTCCAATGTTTTTCTGAATGCTTGCGCCAGTTCCGGAGTACCACGAAGAGTTATCAAATCACTAGCAACAAATCCCCATCCATGAGCCACCTGTCCGCTATTTGGATTAGATGCGCTCCAATCATCATTCCATTCCTGCAAACGACCAGTACGTGGACTTATTTTCATTGGTGCCAATTTATCATATTTCTTTTGTATCTCCAATTTAAATTGTGCATCTTCTCCCAAAATATCAATCGCCGCCATCGTGTTTTTAAATAACGAGCGAATCACTTGCATATCTTGAGCAGCCCCCATACATGCCCAGCCAACTTCACCATTAGGCTTTACATACGTATTTTCAAAAGATTCAGAAGGATTGGTCACCCAATATCCCTCTTTGTCCATCTGTAAATTATCTAAATAAAACAAAGAAGCTCCTGCCAAAACCGGATAATATTCCTTCAAAAACTCTTTGTCTTGTGTAAACAAATAATGTTCCCAAATATGCTGGCACAACCAAGCACCTCCAATTTGGTAAATTGCCCACAAGCCAGATCCACCGACCGGCCATGTTGTCCGCCAAATATCAATATTATGATGAGCGATCCAACCACGGCAATGATACAAATTCTGAGCTGTTTTACTACCATCAACAGTAATTTCCTTGATCATATCCATCAAGGGCAAATGACATTCCGACAAGTTTGCCGTTTCAACCGGCCAATAATTAATCTGAGCATTACAATTAATGGTCCAATTGGAACTCCAAGCCGGTTGTATGTCTTTATTCCAGATCCCTTGTAAATTGGATGGTTGAGAACCTGGACGAGAAGATGCAATTAACAGATAACGACCAAACTGGAAATAAAGAGCCGTCAAAGCAGGATCCGTTCTCGGCTTATATTGCTTAATACGTTCATCCAAAGATAATGAATCAGCGGAAGAAGATCCCAAATCAAGACTTACACGACCAAACAACTCTTTGTAATCAGCTTCGTGACGTTCCAATAATTGCTGATAGCCATGATTGTCCGCTTGATCCAGATATTTATCACAAAGCTTCTTCTCATCTTTACCTTCCGTATTAGGATCCTTATCAAAGCCATTGTAACTAGTAGCAGCGACATAAACTAATACGGCCGAAGAAGCATCTTCCAATTTCAATTTATCGGTATCAGTTGTTACATGCCCATCTGTCTGTAAAATTTCCAATCGCCCTTCAAAACGCATACCATGTCCATCTTCGTAAACAGGATCATGCTTTCCCTGATAATGAGGTTCTGCATGTTTCGGAGCAGTACCTGTAATAGACAAAGTACGATCATTTACGACTTGTACCTGATGCTTTATTTGACTCTCTAGCATTAAGTCCATTTCCAAAGAGGCCTTTTTGTCTGATGCCAATTTGACAACAATCGCTTGATCCGGATAAGAAGCAAATATCTCTCTCGTATAAGTTACATCGCCCTGCTTATAACGAACGGTTACAACTCCTCGATTTAAGTCCAGAACCCGACTATAATCAGAATAATCTTCCTCTTCCATCTTTAATACGATATCAGCCAATGGCATATAACATTCATTCCAAGGTCCCAACATCGTTTATCAATCAATTCCTGTGCTTCCAGATTTTTCTCATCCAACAACAACTGCCTTATTTGAGGTAAATATTGCACTGCCGAAGGATTCTGAACATCACGAGGTTCTCCAGACCAGAACGTATCGTCATTGGTTTGAATTCTTTCTTCTGAAACCCCACCAAAAACCATTCCACCCAAACGTCCATTTCCTATTGGAATTGCTTCTTCCCAAACCTTTGCAGGTTTATTAAAATATAATTCTAATGATCGGGACTCTTGCTTATTTTCTAAAGTACAAGAAGGTAATAAACAACAAACGCCCAACAATAAATAAGTTATCAAACTGCTTTTCATTTTCTTATTATTTTTCAGATATATATCCTTTCTAATTTTTCTAATAAAGATTAATAAACAATCCGCTGAATCGTTACCTCTCCAGCCGACTTCGTAGGATTTCGCTTCACTTTTACTCGCAAACGGGTAGGATATTCATCCAAAGTTTGTTGAGAGCGAGTGATCCGGAAAACACTTTTTCCATCTAACTTAGTTATACCTTCCGGAAATTCTTTTCCATACATCTCTAATTTCCAATCCTTAAATTGTAATCCGGTTGGTTGCTTATTGGTATAATCATAAGCCAACACATTAAATGAAATGTCATAATGACCTATGTTGTTAACATATGGAGTCAAATCTAATGTCAATTCAATCCATGATTCTTCCGAGTAAGTTGAATTTCCCCAAGATGATATTACCACAGGTTTTGCCATATTATTCATTGCCGTAATATCCGACAAGTCACTTTCGACATGATATACTGCAAAATTACGTATTTGAGGTGCTGATTTACTAGCCAATATTTGTAACCGGACCTTTTTGACCAAAGTATTCTGGAAATAATCTATTTTTTTATTTCCAATCGATGTTCCTTTACTCAACAAGATCCACTTATTATTCTTATCCAAGCCTTCTATCTTGTAAGAAGTGACACGTTGGCCTTTTTCTAATTGTTCTTGCAGAATACAATGATTCACAACGGTAGACTTCCCTAAATCTAAAATTAGTTCTTGGGTATTCCCCGAGGTCTTTTTGATCGGATGATCAAATCTTTTCTTTATTTCTTTTCCAAATTCCGCATACCGCTTTACATGCGATGTCGGTATCAAACCCGTAGTATCCGGAGTAGAATTAAGTAATAACACAGAACCTCTTCCTACCGACTTATAATACAAATTCATTAATTGCTCTACAGATAATAACAAATGATCTGTATTGGACGCCCAAAACCATTTATGTCCCTGATTTTTTAACATGGGTACATCCACTTCTACTGGAGCATAACAGTCTCCGTTTATATCAGAGTGTAAAGCTGTTGAAACACCTGTATCCAAATCTTTCTTATTTACGGTGTACCAGTTTGGATCAGGAGCAATACCATCTTCATTTCCTACCCAACGAATATTTGCTTTCTTACTTTGCAAAATGACTGCGTCAGAAGCGTATTTTTCCAATATATCATTCACTGGAACATGACAATTTCCATCAAACCAAACTTCCTTTATCGGACCATACTGAGTCAATACTTCTGTCAGCTGTTGACGATAGATCTTATTATAAGCCTCTTGCTTTGAAGGATCTTCCGTTTTTCCACCACTACCAATTCCTGCACCCCAGTGTTCATCACCGGGATAAACGTAAATACCTAAATCCAATCCATATTTTTTACAGGATGCTGATAAATCTTTCAACACATCACCTTTACCATTACGCCATGGTGTATTCTTAATACCATAATCCGATGTATTTGTCTGCCACCAACAAAATCCACCAGCATGTTTAGCAACAAATAAAATCATTTTAGCATTCCAAGATTTAGCAACTTCACACCATTGATCTGTATTCAATTGTTTGGGATTAATCCTAGAAATCGGATAGGAATGATTATCATATTCACGACCTTGCCAAATGGCTGGACTTAAATGTACAAACATAATTTGTTCATACTGTTGCCACTTTAATTGAGCTTGAGATGGTAACGGAATGTTGGAATTTTGTGCTTTCAGAGATAAAGAAATAAATATTCCCAATAATATGACATACCCCCATTTCATAATTCTTACTTTAGAGTTTTATGCTTATTTTTGAAATCGAAAAATTAAAACAGGATAGATCCAAACTACAAATTGTTTGTGACGATCGTCACAAGTACCTTGAAAGGAAGCTCACAAACAACCTGTACTGATCTAAACTTTATTAACTAACATTGAGTTTGATCGGGCACACCAACGTACGAGGTTCTTTCAACAGCGTTGTCCCGGTAGTGAAATACGTTTCTATCTCTAACCGATATTCGCCAGCAAATAAATCTGTCGGGAATATAAAGATGATCTTTGACGGATCTCACTCCTATAACAGTTATTTCCTCACCCGATTCGGATTTATTATACAACGTTAGTTTACCGATACCCGAACCGTCTGCATTGACACACTTGATTTTGTCACTTTTCAACTGTACCATGCCACCCGGTGTTACCGTACCATTGCTCTTGCCTGTCGTCATATCCAGAACTTCCGCAATATTTGCACCACCCAAGTCCAGTTTACGACCTGAAAATTCCAAGTCTTTTGTGATCATATTTTCACGAAGATCGTAATACCATTTGAAATTTGTCATATAATTTCTATTTTCAATAAACGATTCTTTGTATAGTCACTTCTCCTGTTGATTTCGCAGGATTTCTTTTAATTTTCATTCGTAAAC
This sequence comes from Parabacteroides sp. AM58-2XD, assembly GCF_003463685.1. Classification (NCBI taxonomy): domain Bacteria; kingdom Pseudomonadati; phylum Bacteroidota; class Bacteroidia; order Bacteroidales; family Tannerellaceae; genus Parabacteroides; species Parabacteroides sp. AM58-2XD. The sequence goes on along the minus strand of NZ_QSDP01000049.1, from coordinate 27,316 downwards.
GGGTCGGAAATTCATCTAATGTCTGTTGAGAACGAGTGATCCTAAATACATTTTTCCCTTCTAATTTAGTGATACCTTCCGGAAATTCTTTTCCGTACATCTCTAATTTCCAATCCTTAAATTGCAATCCAGTTGGTTGTCTAGTAATATAATCTCCCGCCAACAAATTAAAAACAATATCATAATGACCTATACTATTGACATACGGAGTCAAATCAAAAACTACATCTGTCCACTCTTCTTCGGAATAAGTATCTTTTTCCCATGAAGAAATAACTATTGGTTTTTCTAAATTGTTCATAGCCAAAATATCAGACAGATCACTTTCTACCTGATATACAGCAAAGTTAGAAATCTGAGGTATTGACTTACTAGATTGAATACGCAATCGCACTTGGCTAACCGACACATTCGGGAAATAGTCGATTTTTTTATTTCCAATCGATGTTCCTTTACTCAACAAGATCCACTTATCATCCTTATCTAAACCTTCTATTGTATAAGAAGTGACACGTTGACCTTTTTCTAATTGTTCTTGCAGAATACAATGATTCACAACGGTAGGCTTCCCTAAATCTAAAATTAGTTCTTGGGTATTCCCTGAGGTCTTTTTGATCGGATGAGCAAATCTTTTCTTTATTTCCTTTCCGAACTCCGCATACCGCTTTACATGAGAAACTGGAATCAACCCAGTTGTATCCGGAGTTGAATTTAGCAACAAAACAGCTCCCCTTCCTACCGATTTATAATACAAATTCATCAATTGCTCTACAGATAATAACAAATGATCGGTATTAGGTGCCCAAAACCATTTATGAGCATTATTCTTTAGCATTGGAACATCCACTTCTACAGGTGCGTAACAATCACCGTTCACATCAGAATGTAATGCTGTTGAGATACCTGTGTCTAAATCTTTTTTATTAACCATATACCAATTAGGATTCGGGGCAATACCATCCTCATTTCCCACCCAGCGAATATTTGCTTTTTTACTCTGCAAAATGACTGCGTCAGAAGCGTATTTTTCCAATATATCATTAATTGGCACATGACAATTCCCATCAAACCAAACCTCCTTTATAGGACCATACTTAGTTAATACTTCTGTCAACTGCTGACGATAGATCTTATTATAAGCCTCTTGCTTTGTGGGATCTTCCGTTTTTCCACCACTACCAATTCCTGCACCCCACTGTTCATCACCGGGATAAACGTAAATACCTAAATCCAATCCATATTTTTTGCAAGATTCAGATAAATCTCTCAGTACATCACCATTTCCATTACGCCACGATGTATTCTTTATTCCATATTCCGTTGTATTCGTCTGCCACCAACAAAAACCACCAGCATGTTTAGCAACAAATAAAATCATTTTAGCATCCCAAGATTTAGCTACCTTACACCATTGATCTGTATCCAATTGTTTAGGATTAATCTTCGATATCGGATATGAATGATTATCATATTCACGACCTTGCCATGTACAAGGATCTAAACACAAAAACATAATCTGTTCATATTTTTGCCAACGTAACTGTGCTTCTGATGGTAATGGAATATCTTGAGAATATCCTATAATAGGAATCATTACAAACAACAACCCTAAAATTGCTTTACATAACATATGCTTAATCATATAAATAAAATTTAACAACAAATTATGTCGAAACAAAAAATGATTATTAATAGGAATATCCATAAAATAGAAAATTTTGAATTCAAATTATCTATAACCAATATTTTTGTTCCGACATAAATCCAACAAACTATTAATATCCAGACTTTTGATCCAACTTCGGATTAATATCTATTTCACTTTGCGGGAAAGGCCACACATAATACCGATCTTCAAAATGACAAGGGCCTCCTGGAGTAACTAAATTGTTCATTACATCTTTAGCTATTTTCCAACGGACCAAATCAAAATGTCTCAACCCTTCAAATGCTAACTCTCTTCTTCGTTCATTACGAAGTCCATCTCTTGTCACAGAAGAGAGTGTTTCTAAACCTGCTCGTTCTCGAATACTATTAAAGGATTGAACAGCCAAAGGATCTGTCGTAACTCCATTATTCTGTTCAAGCATCGCCTCAACATACATCAGAAGGACATCTGCATATCTTAAGACGATTATATTATTATCCGTCCTAAAATCATAAGCTGTATTTGCATAAATACTCTTGTTATTTTTATCAAAATGCTTTAATAAGACATACCCCGTCAAAGATGTTTGTTCCATTTCAACCTCTTCTCCAAAAGGATTTGTCCACGTTTTTTCTCCTTTCCCTACATATACATACCAAGACTTGAACCGTGTATCTTTTTCTGTATCATATATATCTATTAAATCTTTGGTTGGAGTCAAAGCATTCCAATAATAAAACTCCATTTCCGCATTATGACGATAATCAGGATTCAAATAATTAATAGAAAATATAATTTCGGGATTATTGGCTTGACCTTCACGTTTAATAAAAATAGATTCATACGTATCTGCTAATTTATTTTTCCCTGCATTAATGATACCTTTTGTTTCATCTTCTACAGTTTTCCAATCCCCCCTAAATAAAGCAACACGAGCCTTCAATGCTTTAGCTGATGACTTCACTGCATGTCCACTTGCATAAGCTACATCTTCCAAATTTTCAATAGCAAAATCAAGATCCTCATTTATAAAAGCATACACATCTTCTGCCGAACTCTGTTTTACTTTATAATCGTCTATTGTATCCAATAACTCTTTATATAAAGGGACATCTCCATAGTGCATTGCTAAATTGAAATAACAATAAGCTCTCAGAAAACGAACTTCAGCTTCATATTTATTGGCATCAGAATCAGAAGTAAAAATAGCCTCCTTTACCTGATAAAAATTCTTTAAGAATACATTACAAGCAGAAATACCCACATAAGAACCTGCATATATATCACTCACAGGACCTCCAGTAGTCGGTTCTATATAACCCTGCTGCATATTAAAGAAAACCATCTGAGAACCATGCCTACAATAGGCATTATCTGTGATTCCTTCTAACCAATACATATTCCAGTCCATATACCCATTTCTCATTTTGGAATACACACCAGTTAATCCCATTTCAATATCCCTTTCTGATTTCCAGAAATTATCAGGACCTAATTGATCCTGAGGAAATAAATCCATCTCGTGGCAAGAAGTCAAATAAAAAGACCCAAATAACACAAGAGCTAAATTAAATAACTTATTTATTTTCATATTAATAATCATTTAGAACCGTAAATTAACACCTAAAGAATATGTTTTTGCTTGTGGATATTGAACGTGCCAACCATCACCTCCTCTTTCCGGGTCATAATCCGGATATTCTGTTAATGTAAATAAATTTTCTCCAGAGAAATAGACCCTTAAAAAATCAATTCCTATCTTATTCAAATAACGCTTAGGAACATTATACCCAAATTGCAAATTTTTCAATCGTAAATAAGATGCGTCTTTCAAATTATAGGTAGATCGTGTATTCCACATTGGAGCATATCCAGGTGCATATAAAGCAGGCACATCTGTATCTGTATTCTCAGGAGTCCATGCATTCAAGAATTTTTTATTTGGAGGTGCTCCTTGAGAGAAAGGATCTTCACCAAAGAAGTTTGTCCAAATCTTCCGTCCTTCCACACCTTGGAAAAATAAAGACAAGTCAAAATCTTTATAACCAAAATTCAGATTAAAAGAATACAGCATCTTAGGATAAACACCTTTCACCATCGTCCGGTCTTCACTATTGATCACGCCATCTTCATTCAAATCTTTGAATTTAATATCTCCCGGTTGTGGATTGTAAGGATGTTTTGGGGAGTTAGCTATATCTTCTTTTGATTGGAATATTCCATCCCAAATATAAAGATAATGTTCTCCATATGGTTTCCCTTCTTCATAAATATTACTTCCATAAGAAGGAGCCATTAATTGAAGTACTTTATTCTTATTAAAAGAGGCCATGAAACTTGCTCCATACGTAAAATCGCCAATCTTGTTTTGATGTCCTACTTCGAATTCAACACCTCGATTTCGTAATTTTCCGTAATTAACCGTTGGAGCCGACATTCCAACACTCGCTGGAATAGGAGCCTGTGACAATATACCATCAGTAACCTTATTATACCAGTCAAACGTCAAACTGAATAATCCATTGGCCAAATTAGCTTCCAAACCTATATCCGTTGCTGTTGTTGTTTCCCATTTCAAATCTTTGTTCTTCAATGCATTTTGTACAACACCTTGAGCAACTTCATTATCAAATATATAAGAAGCTGTTTGATATACATCTTGATATGGATAATTACCAATTTCTGAGTTACCTAATTTTCCCCAAGAAGCTCTCAGTTTTAAATTATTCACCCAAGATAAATTGTCCTTAATGAAGTTTTCCTCAGAAATGCGCCATGCTGCAGAAAAAGAAGGGAAAATACCCCATCGGTTATCTTTATAAATACGACTTGTTCCATCATATCTAAAATTCACTTCTGCCAGATATTTACCTTGATAGGCATAATTTAATCTTCCAAATAAAGATCTTAACGCAAATTCAGTTATATTTCCAGATAATGTTTGTCCTTCTGTCGAACCTCCGTCTAACTCCGTCATCGAATCTGATGGATAAAAATCACGACGGCCACTCATTGTTCGAAGACTTTGCCCTTCGTCTTGAAAACCCAACAAGGCTCTTAAAGAATGATCTGGTGTTATATCCCATTGGTAATCCAATGTCGTATAAAACATAGTATACAATTGTCTGTGGGTATAATTATATACTCCTTTTTCAGGGAAGAAATCTGTAGCCAAGATATGTTCATTACGCCCCCCTGAGAGATATTCAGATTCTGGAAGATAATAATAACCTTCTGGATGAGCAGGATAATGTTGTTTTTGAAATTGGTCGGCATAACGGAATCCGGCACGTGTATTCCATGTCAATTTCATATTATCCTTTTTAATGAAATCAACCATTGCATAAGCCTGTGCATTCGCTATCCAATTCTCTATATCTCGGGAAGTTTCATTCATGGCCCAAACAGGATTTCGATTCTGCCACTCACCTCCTAAATTTTCCGGCATACTTTCATAAGAGTACCTTCCACTTCCATCTGGTAAATAAGGCATTGCCATTGGACGAGATGAAGCGATCATTAATATCAAAGCGTGATTCGTATAATAAGGTTCCCCTACCTTTCCATTATAAAATTGAGACGTTGCCCTATCTTAATTCTGTCATGCACTTGAGCCTCCAAATTCATCAAGCCTGTCAACCGCCGATAGTCATGATTAGGAAGCAATCCTTCTTGATCTAAATAACCCAGGCTTACATTATAAGTAACTTTCTCCGTTCCTCCATTAATGCCTACATTATGGCTCATTGTATGTCCAGTCTTGAATGTTTCTTCCATCCAATTATAATCTGGATATAATAATTTATTTCGATTAGGGTCCTTATATCTATCTATCATTTCTTGAGAGTATTTGGTACGTCCTCCCATTCTATCCGCCATCTGATTATACATTTCCATATAAGTAGCAGAATCCCATATCTGATCTCCTAATTTAGTTGCTTGCTGCCAACCATAATTAAAGCTGTAAGAGATTTGTGCTTTTCCCGCTTTACCTTTTTTTGTCGTAACCAGAATCACACCATTTGCTGCTCTTGCTCCATATATTGATGCCGAAGCTGCATCTTTCAATACACTAATAGATTCAATATCATCAGGTGACAATGCACTGAATTCTCCAACAACACCATCTACTAATATTAATGGAGCTGAATCAGCCCCAAAAGAGCCCTTTCCCCTAATCAAAATAGATCCAGAATCTCGACCTGGCTGCCCTGTATTGGTTACTATTTGTAAACCTGTAACTTTTCCCTGTATCATATTTTGGACATTCGGTTGTGGACGCTCTGCCAAATCTTTTGAACTTACAGATGCTACCGCTCCCGTTAAATTTACTTTCTTCTGCACCCCATACCCAACAACCACTACTTCATCCAACTCTTGCGAATTTTCCTTCAATGCAATAGTCAAATCCGTACGGTCTCCGACAGTCACTTCCTGCCCAAGATACCCAATATAAGAAACCTGTATTGTTGCTTTATTCGATACTGTCAAACTGAACTTACCATCGATGTCTGTTATTACTCCATTCGTTGTGCCTTTCTCTATCACATTTGCCCCAATAACAGGGTCGCCGTTCTGGTCCTTAACAACACCCGTAATTGTCTTTCCTTTTTGTTGTACTATTAATGATTCCTGTTTCTCTGTCGACAAGATAATTTTCTTATCTACTACCGAATAATGCACATCCGTACCGGCAAACACAGTTTCCAGCACTTTGAATATATCGCTTTTCTTAGCTACGACAGAGACCCTCCGATTCAGATCGACATGTTTGATATTGAAGAAGAATGAGAAATCTGATTGTTCCTCGATCTCGTCTAACACTTCCTTTACCGTTTGATTCCGCATCTCCAGAATCACTGTAGCCTTCTGTGCATAGCTGTCTGTTGCTTGCGCCAAACCGATGGAACATAATAGTAAGAAGACTGATAACTTCATAACTCTCGGTATTTTATTTAAGATAAACCGCAGAAACTCTGCTACCCAAAACTGTTGGGTATTAAAATGTTTTTGCATAACTTTGTACTGATCTAATTAATAAAAGTGATTTACTACTGCTTGTCGCCAAACAAGCGTTTTAAATTAATTCTTTCCATCCGGTGAAATACGCCAATATTTCACCGGATGTTTTTCTTTAGGGTGGTTTGCTTTTCATGATCTTTTCAATTAGATTAATAAATTTCTATTCTCGCTCTCTCATTTGTCGTATTCTGGGTATCCAGATAACGCCATTTTATATTCGATGATATTTTAAATATTTCCAATATACGTTCCAGACGCTGGTTTGTGAAAGTTCCGTTGAAAGCTTCACTGCGAAGACGGTCATTGGATAACACAAAGTTTACATTAAAACGTTTCTCCAACATCCGCAATGCTTCCGGTAACGGAGTTGCCAGGAAAACGATCTTTCCGTCTTTCCAGGCAGTTTCTGTTTCACCGCTTGTCCGGAGCAACTTAACCTGAGAAGAGGTTGTATCATACAGCAGTTTTTGTCCGGGCTTCATCTCTACCGTAGCTAGTTGCTGATTCTTCTGATAAGCAAAGCGAACTTTCCCTTCCACCAACGTTGTGGAGATAAACGAATCTCTCTCGAACGCTTCCACATTAAAAGACGTTCCCAGAACTTCAATCTGCGTTTGACAAGGACCGGATACGATAAAACGATGCTCAGGATCTTTCTGTACTTCAAAGAAGGCCTCTCCTTTTAGTTGAACATTTCTCTTTTCTCCACTGAAAGAAGAAGGATAGGTCAAAGAAGATTCCGAATTAAGATAGACTTTGGAACCGTCAGGAAGGTCGACAGTCGTCGTCATTCCCGGATTTGTTTTTATCTCGATCATCCGGGCAATCTCAGTCCGGGGAGTAAAGTGCTCGATGCCCCAGATAATAAGAAGGGGAACAAAGAGAATAGCTGCCACCCGCTGTACCCAGATAAACCAGTTTACGAGCGAATGTTCCTTACTCATTTTACGGTTGACGGAAGCCAAAGCCCTCTCTGTATTCACCTGCGATTCCATCCGCACCGCGCCCATTGCCTGATCGATGGCATACATTTGTTTGACAATCCGGTAATTATCTTCCGACTGCCCGATCCATTCCTCTACCATCCGGCATTCTTCTATCGTTGCCTCACCGGAACAATACCGGGGAAGAATCTCTTCGATCTTATCTATATTAAATGTTTCCATCTGCACTTTTATTCCTTTTTATATATTAGACAAGAGAACTACGACAGATTACTAAACGGGAATCCACTTTTTTTTGATATTTTTTTTCTACGACAAAAAACCTACCTTTGCAACCAGGGAGAAAGTAATATGAAAAATACCTCACAAGTGATAGATGATTTATTTCTGTTATCAGCCATGCAACATGGGGATAAAAAGGCCTATGGTACCTTATTCAGAAGATACTATCCAATGTTATGTACATATGCAAATCGATTTGTCAGTCTGGAAGATGCCGAAGAGATCGTGCAGGATGTCATGTTATGGTTATGGGAAAATCGGGAAATACAAACCTTCAATACCTCCTTCAGCCAATACCTGTACAAGGCTGTCTACCACAGATGTATCAATCAACTTACCCGCCAGCAGTCACAATTACGGGCAGAAACGCGTTTCTACGAATATATGCTGGAAATGCTACAGGATACCGATTTCTATCAAACGGAAGAGTTGAAAAAGCATATCATCGAGGCAATACATGCCTTACCGCCCAGTTACCGGGAGGCATTTGTAATGCATCGCTTTGAAAATAAAAGTTATAAAGAGATTGCCGAAATCCTGCAGGTTTCCACCCAAACGGTAAATTACCGCATCCAGCAAGCCTTAAAACAGTTACGGGTCAGTTTAAAAGATTATTTACCGATCATCTTCTTATTACTCCCCAAAAACCTGCTTTCTTAAAGGCTTACTGAATTATAAGGTTAGAATTTAGAATCATTCACCGGCTTCCCGTAACTGTTCCGCCAGTTTATCCATATCTTCCGGGCTGGCTGCTTTCTTGAATTGCAATTCTCCTTTCTTATTGATGATGGCACAATGAGGAAGATATAATGCGCCATTATTGCCGAATGTATTGTAGATATCCATCTTGAAGAAGTCGTTAATGATAACATGTTCTCCCTTCAAATCATAAAATGCAGCCAGTTTCTTCCACAAGTTCGCATCCGTCTGACGGTCTACCGATATATAAAGCAACACGATATCATTCTCCTTTGCATATTGCTGCAAAGGTTTTACGTGAGCAAAAGATTCACGACACGGACTACACCATGTAGCCCAGATATCAATAAAAATAACCTTCCCTAAATACCGATTCGCAATTTCTTCAAAAGTACGCACGCTATCCGTATTCAATAGATGGACGTCTTCCGGTATCTCAATATTGTTAAACGCAATATTCTTTTGTGTAGCTTCATTGAGTGAAGGCATGAGAAGGCTTGAAGGATGCAATTCTTTAAACTGTTCATATAAAGCGGGTATCCCCGTCGAATAACTCTCGTTCGAAGCATCTTCAAGAATAACGTTGGCCATGGCGACTTCCTGTACACGCCCTTTCAGGTTGTTTTTATACCAGTCGAAAAGTTTCTGTTTGCCTTCATTCCGGTCTTTGGGCTGCTGTTTTGTTTTCATGTAAAGTTCTATACCGGCTACATTGGATATCACATCAGCAAATGCGTCGGAAAAGACATTCTCCGGCCGCTGATATCAGCATATGCCAGCATTTCCGGATAAACGGCCTCCCACTCTTTCTTGGTTTCTTCCGTTCCCAGATAGTCAATACCGAAATATTGGTTCATAAAGGCCAGCAACATCTGCATACGAACGTCTTGCACCGCCCTCTTTTTGAATACATCATCCACCCCATTAATTTTTTGTTCTATTCCCGACGCATAGTCCGTCAGTTTCTGATAGACAGAAGAGGCTACCGTATCCTTTGCCACCTGGAAAGCATCCCCTCTTCGTGCTCTCAAATTAAAGACTTCTCCCTGTAACCGGGAAAGTTCTTTTACTATTTCATTTTCATTTGCCAACGTATTTTCAATACTCAGGCTATTTTCGAGGGATGCGTCGATATCGAGTACATTCTTTCCCGGTTCAGCATAAACCGTTCCCAGATATTTTTGCCCGTAAATGTAAAAGGATATCTTCTCATTTCCTTTAGACGGAAAAGTTATACGATACGTACTGTCGGCTTGCAGAAACAAGGTATCTCTTTGTGTTGCATTGTATATACCATCCATTGTCGGCCGATAAACGATCGTATTACCGGAAAGATTCGAAACTTTACCTTCAAGGGTTATCGATTCCGGCGAACACCCCGTTAATCCAAAGATAGCTATACCAGCCAATACACATCCCAGTCTTTGATTTTTCATCTTATTAGTTTTAGATATTTGCTACATAATTGATATACGCAAAAGTAGAGAATTATTTAGCAAATATCTACCGTTAGGTATTAATTTGTTTCAGTCATGATCAGATATGATCTATCTAATTATCGACCGGTTGTAACTGCCTCCCCTCTGGAGAGGGGAAGGGGGTGTGTTATATTCCAGCCTATACAACCTCCATAATCAGAGTCACTTAACTATTGTAGATTCATTTGCCGTTTGCTTCAGCTGACGGTTTACAAGTTATTTCTCTCTTTTGGCTTCAGCCACATTTCTCTTAGATAGAAACCTGTAAGAAATGGGACTAAAGTCCGGAGAAATAGATAATTTATTAATCCGTCAGCTAAAGCAGACGGCAAATGAACCTGTAACAAAGCCTGTTTTATAGACTGGATTTAACACACCCCCTTCCCCTCTCCAAAGGGGAGCCAGTTACAACCAGTCACTAAACCGATAGCTCAAATCTTTCTAAATTGGCATATTGCCACATTGGCTTATTTTCTATCTTTTCACCGGTGTAAATCCTTCTGTTGGCTTGTTACGCGATCATTTTTCTTGTGAGGAAGCATCCAGAGCCATTAAAAGAGCGACCACTTCCGAATAATTCTGACGGCCGGAAGGAATGTTGTTTCCTTTCAGGAACCAATTATAGACCGTGTCCTGTATATCGCCGATTGTCGGGCTATACAACGTTTGCCAGTAAGCCACTTTACGGTTGTAGGCATCCTTCACATCCGGAGAGATTGTTTCTTTCCAACGGTTGAAATCCTCTTCCGGCAACAACTGGTACACATTGCCCAGCACATAAGGTAACAAACCGAAATAAGCGGAGAAACGTATTTCCGGCACTTCGGAACGTGAACATGCCAGAAAACCGTACAGATTTGCCTCCGCCTCATTGGAAATGCCCAGTACATGTGCCATTTCATGAGCATAGGTGAAAGGATACTGGATCGGAAGCAGATCCGGATTCAGATTGTATTCGGTAAAGAACGGTCCCATATATCCCAGTACGCCGACACCGCTCATCAGGGCCGGGACCAGCATCGGTTTCGGATGCAAGTAAGCCGCCGGCCGGACCAGGCCGAAACGTCCCGCTATTTCCCGGTAGCTTTTCTCCACCTCCTTCGCCACGACCGCCTTATCGATCTTCCCGACAGGAACAAAGGAAGCATTCAATGCCTCCGTGTAATCAGCCAGAAACGAACGGAAGTTATCCTCCGAATAGGCTGCATAAGGCACTTCCGCCCGGGCATAGAAGTTCATCCTGAAATAATTCATCCCCCAGGCCATATAGAACCAGACATATACCCAAAGCAAAAATTCCGCCATCCGCCCGATGGTTCTCAGCCACGGACGCCGTTTCACAATCGCATAAACCAGATAGACTATCAACCCGGCAATACTGCCATAAATAAAGCAATCACCGATCGAGAAAGGGAAAAGAGAAGAAAAACGGGATAACACCGCCGAAAATACCGGATAAACCGTACGGGCATACCACTCTCCCATCACAGGAGAAGACATAGTCGTCCAGATAAACACCAGCAAGACCGCCAGTACAACCCAGCGCAAACGTATATTTTTAATCACATCCACATTCAGGATATATTCTTATTCAACAATTTCTTTGCCTCCGCCTCCGACAGGTTGCGGCGACTGGCATATTCTTTCATTTGTTCTTCATCGATCGAGCCGATCATGAAATACTGCGAATCAGGGTGGGCGATGTAGATACCGCTGACTGTTGCGGTGGGATACATGGCACCGTTTTCCGTCAGTTTCACATGGATCTGCGACATATCGAGCAGGTTGTCCAACGTATAATTCAACAACTGGTCGGGCAATGAAGGATAACCGATTGCCGGACGGATACCCTGATATTTCACTTTGTACAGGTCAGGGATCGACAAAGCTTCGTCCGGAGCATACCCCCAGTATTCCTTGCGGACTTTTTCATGGAGATATTCCGCCAGGGCTTCCGCCAGACGGTCCGTCAATGTCTGAAGCAACATGGAATTGTAGGTATCCCCTTCTTCTTCCAGCTTATTCTTCAAGTCTTCGGCACCGACACCGGCCGTTACGACAAACGCACCCGCATAATCGGTACGGCCTTCCGACACCGGCATGATATAATCGGCCAGCGATTTATAAATGCCCTCCTCCTTTTTCGACTGCTGACGCAATACCGGAATCGCGATCTCTCCTATCCGGATCGTATCGCCATCGCTGTTAGCCGGGAAGAGACCATAGATGGCCTTGCAATATTCAGCCTTCATCTCTACCAGCCGGTCCAGCAGTTTAACGGCGTCTTTATACAGTTGCATGGCTTCGGCAGCCTTGGCACGGTCCTCTTCCGGAAAATCGGCCAGCCAGGAAGCACGACAAGCGTCGCAACCATGTATCTGAGTGATACCGGCAAAGCGGCCGTTCAGTTTCCAGGCGGTAAAGAAGAATGTCCAATGTATATAAGGAATGATTTCCTCCAACGGGATATAAGGCAATACATGAATACCCATCTGATTCGGAACTACCGGCATATATCCCTTCCAGTCTATCTGTTGAGGATTGGCACGGGCTTCACTCAGTGAAACCAGCACTTCCTTTTTCTTTTCCATGGAAGCACGCAAGGCTTCATATTCATTATTCAGGTTTTCGATATACGCATCACGGGTATCCGGATTCAGCAGCTTGGCTGCGATCAACGGGTTCTGCGATGCATCGAGCACATGGATCACCGGATAGTCGTAATGAGGAGCGATCTTGATAGCCGTATGCAATTTGGAGGTTGTCGCACCGCCCACCATAATAGGTATGGTCAGACCGGCTTTCTGCATTTCATCCGTCACATGCACCATCTCTTCCAACGAAGGGGTGATCAGGCCGGACAGGCAAACCAGGTCAGGCTGCTCCTTCATGGCAGTCTGCACGATCACTTCGGCAGGAACCATCACGCCCAGGTCGATCACTTCGTAGTTGTTGCAGGCCAAGACGATCGAAACGATATTCTTTCCGATATCATGCACATCGCCTTTTACAGTAGCAAAAACCACCTTTCCGGCTTTTGCCGAACCGGAAGCGGACTTCTGCGCCTCGATGGCCGGTTGCAGGATAGCCACTGCCTTTTTCATCGTACGGGCGGTCTTCACCACCTGCGGCAGAAACATTTTTCCGGCCCCGAACAATTCGCCGACCTTATTCATCCCGCTCATCAACGGACCGTCGATAATATCCACGGCACGCGGATATTCCTTCAACGCCTCCTGCAAGTCTTCTTCCAGATGGTCACCGATACCTTTTATCAGGGCGTATTCAAGACGTTCCTTCAATGGTTGTTCACGCCAGGCTTCATGCTTTTCTTCCGTTCCGCCCTGTTTCTCAACGACCAGGTTCTGGGCATAGGTGATCAGTTCCTCTGCCGCTTCGGGACGGCGGTACAGGATCACATCTTCCAGCAAATTGCGGAATTCCGGTTCTATATCTTCATACAGTACGGCAGACGACGGGTTGACAATCCCCATATCCAGTCCCTTGCTGATAGCATGGTAAAGGAATACGGAGTGCATCGCCTCACGTACATAATTATTTCCACGGAATGAGAACGACAGGTTACTGATACCGCCGCTCACCTTCGCACCCGGCAAGTTCTGTTTGATCCATTCGACGGCACGGATAAAATCGAGTCCGTATCGGTTATGTTCTTCCATCCCGGTTGCGATTGCCAGCACATTCGGGTCGAAAATAATTCCGTTCGGGTCGAAATCTATTTTCTCCCGGAGGAGACGGTAAGCGCGTCCGCAGACTTCGGCTTTCCGTTCGAAAGTATCCGCCTGCCCTTTTTCATCGAAAGCCATCACCACGGCGGCAGCTCCCAACTGTTTGATGCGGGCGGCATGGGCCAGGAAGACTTCCTCCCCTTCTTTCAACGAGATCGAGTTGACAATACTCTTTCCCTGCACACACATCAGTCCCTCTTCGATCACTTCCCATTTGGAAGAGTCGATCATGACGGGGACACGGGCTATGTCCGGTTCAGAAGCTACCAGGTTCAGGAAAGTAGTCATCTCCTTCACCGCATCGAGCATTCCGTCGTCCATATTGATATCGATCACCTGGGCACCGTCTTCCACCTGTTTGCGGGCAATGGTCAGCGCCTCTTCATAGTTTCCCTCTTTGATCAGGCGCAGGAACTTGCGCGAGCCGGCCACGTTACAACGTTCGCCGATATTGATAAAGTTATTTTCTTTCTTTACTTCCAGCAGTTCGAGGCCCGACAGCCACAGGCAATCCGGTTTCGGAGCCGGCACATGCGGCTTCGCTCCTTTTACCAATGCCGGATACTGGGCGATATGGGCCGGAGTCGTACCGCAACAGCCACCGATAATATTTACCAGTCCTTCTTCGATAAACGGTTTGACATGGACAGCCATCTTTTCGGGTGTCTCATCGTACGTACCGAAACTGTTAGGCAACCCGGCATTCGGATAGGCACTGATAAAGTAAGGGGCATGCTTGGCCAGTTCCGCCAGATAAGGCTTCATATCGGCCGCACCGAACGAGCAGTTCAGGCCGATGCTGACCAGGTTGATATGCTGAACCGATGCCAGGAAAGCACCCAACGTCTGCCCGGACAACGTGCGTCCGCCCTGAGCCGACAACGTCAGGGACAACATGATGGACAGGTTTTTGCCTTTTTCCTTCAATGCTGTTTCGGCTGCCTCGAGTCCGGCTTTCACGTTCAGCGTATCGAAGGTAGTCTCGAAAAGGATAAGATCGACACCACCGTCAATCAAGGCCTCCACCTGTTCCTTATATGCTTTATATACATCTTTATAGGTAACGGCACGATAAGCAGGGTTGCTTACATCGGGGCTCATGGAGGCGGTCTTGTTAGTCGGACCGATCGAGCCGGCAACAAAAACAGTCCTGTCGGGATGTTCCGCCATGAACTTGTCGGCCACTTCGCGTCCCAACTTACCGGCGGCCAGGTTTATTTCGCGCACATATTCCTGCATAGCGTAATCTTCCATCGAGATCGCGTTGGCATTGAATGTGTTGGTAGCAAAAATATCGGCCCCGGCATCCAGGTATTGCCGGTGAATGGATTTGATCACATCCGGACGGGTAATGCACAACAGGTCGTTGTTCCCTTTCAGTTGTCCGGGGAAATCGGCAAAACGGTCGCCGCGATAATCCTGTTCATTGAGTTTGAATCCCTGGATCATGGTACCCATACCACCATCCAGTATCAGGATACGCTCCTGGAGAGATCGTATAAATAGTTCTTTAGTCATAGATATGTTGTTTCTTTATGAAAAGAGAAACGGCAAGAATATCTCTTACCGTTTGAATGCCCTGTCCATCTCCCGCTTATCGTCACGGGCTTTGATGGAATCGCGCTTATCGTATTCCTTCTTACCTTTGGCAATGGCGACAACCACTTTCGCCAGCCCTTTTTCATTAATGAACATACGGGTCGGGATAATGGTAAAACCACTGTTGCGGGCGGCACTGTCTATCTTGCGCAGTTCTTTTTTGGTAAGCAGTAGTTTGCGGTCGCGGCGTGCGACGTGATTATTATAGGTACCATAGAAATACTCGGCGATATACATGTTCTTTACCCACAACTCGCCTTTCTCTATGATACAGAACGTATCCACCAGGCTGGCTTTTCCCAGGCGGATGGATTTAATCTCCGTCCCCGTCAGCACAATCCCGGCAGTAAAAGTATCGAGCAATTCGTAATCGAAGGTTGCCCGCTTATTCTTTATCTGTATATTATTACTAATCTTTTCTTTCATCTTTTTCTAACTGTCAATAACGTAACCCCGGCATCAGCATGAATAAAACAAACTCGATCACCGCCGGCGTCAGCAAAATGATAACGGTCGTTATACCGGCAAACTTCAGGCGTTCTTTCTCTTCCACCTGCATGTAAGGGCCGGCCCCTTCCCATACAATATAAAATGTATAAAGTATAAAGATGCGCAGGAAGAAAAACTCCGGCAACAGCATCAGTACGACGTTCAACGCAAACATCAGGGAGGATGAATAACCGACAAAACGCTGGCAAAGTTTCATATCTTTCTCTCTTTTGAACAACCCCTGCCAGGCTTCATTCAGCAAATACGCCCCGAGATAGAAACCTCCGAACGAAGCAACCAGTGTCTTGATCGACGACTTCAACGCCAGTTCGACATCAAATTCCTTCCGTGTAAACAATACGCCCAGAAAAGCTGCCACAGTTACCAGCCCGATTAACGGATATATAAAGCGCGACAAGAACTCGTCGCCCTTCTCTTCTTTCCTCGACAGCATATCCCAGGCCTTCCCCGGTTGGGATATGATGGCTATAACCCATTTAATTATCTCCTTGTACATCTCTCTGTTTTTCTATTTGAATATATTCTCCCTATCCCCTCTACTATCTGTTTTTCCTTATTCAGTCCTGCTGTTAATTTTATATTCTATCGGTTCCGTCCTGTCCCAGATACAAGCTGTCGTATCCTTATTAAAAGCAGAAGCATAATTGATCGCTATAGAAAATGTGTTACTGCCTTTTTCTTCCTCCAAAGCACTCACCATATTATAGAACTCTTCCACACTAAAGGCATTCACCAGGTTCAGTTGCTGGCCTTTAGGCAGCTCCTCCCCTTCCCCGACTTCAATTCTCGCTATCGCTCTCAGATATAAATTGTAAATACGTTTGCCATCTTCCTGGGTATACAGATTTTCAGGATTATAGCTTATCATGAAACTATCCTTCTGATTCTCCACAACCGTATGGGTACTCCATAAAAACAACCGGCCTCTGATATAAAAGTCCCTTCCAGTGATAGCCTTCGTCAGCATCTCGTCTTTCAATACGACCGTTGTATCCGTCCAGTTTTTATCCACAGGCCACAAATCCACAGGTATAGGATTTTCTATCAGCTCGATAGACAAACTATCCGAATTCTGTAACTCAGGAGCAGCAGAATCAAATGAATATTGTATCAGAAAACAATCGCCATTATTCCCGCTTACGCCTAAATTGGTACCATAAAGGAAACGCCCGCCCTCAACAAAGAAGCCCTGGGTCGGACGGGTCTGATACACAGCTTCCTGCTCCCCTACGGTGATCCGTGTATTCGTATCCCCCAGACAAGAGGACATCATCAACAAGCAAACTATGAATATGCTATATAACTCTTTATTTTTCATCACATTCTATCTTTACGAACATTCAAGTTTAACCACACCCCACATGACGGGATCGTACAAAGGTAGTAAAAAAGGAAACACAACAAACAAGAAAACCGGGAACCTTTGCAAAAACAAAGAAACCCGGCTTTCTCTATATAATTAATTAACAATTAAATTGTATCGGAATAGTAGGCTTTCGGAAGCTGGCGACAGTTGTACTGGGAAGCCATCACCTCGCCGTAAGCACCGGCCGAACGCAAGGCGATCAGGTCTCCGCGATGTGCTTTATTCAATTCTACATCTTTACCGAACACGTCGGATGATTCGCAGATAGGGCCGACTACATCATACAATTCAACATCTTCATCACTGGAGATATTCTCGATCCGGTGATAAGCGTCGTACATGGCCGGACGGATCAGTTCGGTGAAACCGGCATCCAGGATAGCGAATTTCTTTGTCTCGCCTTCCTTTACATACAGCACCTTTGAGATCAGCGTACCGCACTGGGCTACTACCGAGCGGCCCGGTTCGAAATGTACCTGCTGGCCGGGACGTATTTTCAGCAATTTGTTGAATACGGCAAAGTAATTATCGAAAGCCGGGATCGGCAAATGATTCGGGTGATAATAATCGATACCGAGGCCACCTCCGAAATTCACATTTTCGATCCGGATACCACGTGCTTCCAGGTCTTCCTGTATTTCGTTTACACGAATCACCAAGTTACGGAAAGCCGACATGTCCGTGATCTGCGAACCGATATGGAAATGAATACCGATCAGTTTCACATTTTTCAGATTCGCCAGGTTATCCAGCACCTGTCCTAACTGGCTCAGGTTGATACCGAACTTATTCTCCTTCATACCGGTCGTGATCTTGGCATGTGTATGGGCATCCACTTCCGGGTTGATACGGAGAGCGACCGAGGCTACTTTATTCTTAGCGGCAGCCAGTTCGTCAATTATCTCCAACTCTACCGCCGATTCCACATTGAAACAAAAAATATCGTTATCCAGTCCCAGATTGATCTCCCAGTCGGCTTTGCCCACACCGGCAAAAACGATCTTATCAGCCGGAAAACCTGCATCCAATGCCGCTTTAACCTCACCGCCGCTTACACAATCGGCACCCAGTCCATTTTCAGCTATGATAGAAAGGATTCGCGGATTGGCATTTGCCTTTACGGCATAATGTGCATGATAGCCGTATTTGCCGGCTTCGTTCTTCACCATATCCAGTGTATCCTGTAATAACTTTACATCATAATAATAGAAGGGCGTAGGAAGTGCCTTCAATTTATCTATCGGGAATGTTCCTTTGAGCATATTACTTTATTATATATAAATTAAAAACAAGGGCAGTCCGGAAAAGGCTGCCCTCATATATTTAGTTGTTAAACAAATGATCGCTTAACGCTTGCAGCGCTTTCACTTTATCAGTGGCTTTCACCAGAAGCGAAACGTTGTAGTTGCTACCGCCATATGATATCATACGTACCGGAACATCTTTCATCGCCTGAACGATGCGGGCTTCAAAACCGACGTTATCCCATTCCAGGTCACCAACTACGCAAACAATTACCATATCTTCATCTACGGTAACGGTTCCGTATTTCTTCAGATCGTCTACAATTTCTTCCAGATGTTTGCGGTTGTCGATCGTTACCGATACGCCTACCTCAGAAGTAGTAACCATATCGATCGGAGTCTGGTAGTTTTCGAAGATTTCGAATACCTTACGCAGGAAACCGGTAGCCAGCAACATACGGCCACTCTTTATCTTAATGGAAGTGATATTGTCTTTCGCAGCAACGGCTTTGATCTTTCCTTTTTCTGTGTTGTTAGAGATCAATGTACCCGGAGCATCCGGCTGCATGGTGTTCAGCAGGCGAACCGGTATATTGTTCAACTTGGCCGGCAAGATGCAAGTCGGGTGCAGGATCTTGGCACCGAAGTAAGCCAGTTCAGCTGCTTCCTCAAAATGCAGGTTACGGACAGGAGATGTTTTATCTACGATACGCGGATCGTTATTGTGCATTCCGTCGATATCTGTCCAGATTTGAATTTCATCAGCATTGAGGGCTGCACCGATCAAAGAAGCGCTATAGTCGCTACCGCCACGCTGCAAGTTATCAATTTCACCGTAAGCATTACGGCAAATGTAACCCTGAGTGATATACAACTCAGCATCCTTATGTTCATTCAGCAGTTTAACCAGACGCTCTTTGATATATACAGGGTCCGGTTCTGCATTCTTGTCCGTCCGCATATATTCCAATGCCGGAAGTAGGACAGATTTCACACCTGTTTCATTCAGATACAGGTTCATCATGCCGGTAGAGATCAACTCGCCTTGTGCCAACACGACCTTTTCTTCGAACAGGGTGAACAGGTCTTTAGTAAAAGTGCGGATATAATCAAAATGAGATTTTACAAGTTCTTTGGCTTTCTGCTTATATTCGTCGGTACTGTACAGTTCTTCGATATGTCCGTAATATTTCTGTGCAAGCTTATTGATGATTTCATTTGCACCATCCGGATTTTTCTTGTACAGGTAGTCGGATATTTCAACCAACGAGTTGGTTGTACCTGACATGGCAGACAATACGACAATGTTACGGTCGCCCGAGCAAATCAATTTTGCTACATCTTTCATTCTCTGTGCAGATCCCACAGAAGTACCGCCAAACTTTAAAATTTTCATTTTCTTTTCCTATAATTAAATTGTTTGTTCCTTGCTTCTTTTGCGTGTGCAAAGTTACATAAAAAATTATTCACCGACATCACCCAGGCGTGCATTCTCACATTTAACTATACGGGCCGGATAATTATGCACCAGCGTGTAGTTATGTGTAGTCATTATCACCGCCGTACCCTTCTCACAGATGTCGTGCAGAAGCTGTACGATCTGGCCGCTTGTTTCAGGGTCCAGATTACCGGTCGGCTCATCGGCTAATATCAGTTTAGGATCATTCAGGAGTGCTCTTGCTATGACGATACGTTGCTGCTCGCCGCCCGATAGTTCGTGCGGCATCTTGTACCCTTTGTTATGCATACCCACCTGGTGAAGCACATCGTCGATGCGCTCCTTTATCTCGCTCTTCTTCTTCCAGCCTGTCGCCCGCAATACGAACTCCAGGTTTTTGATCACCGAACGATCGGTAAGCAGCTGAAAATCCTGAAACACAATCCCGAGCTTACGGCGAAGATACGGGATATCTTTCCGTTTCATCTTACAGAGATTGTAATCCAACAGCCAGGCATCGCCTTGGCTGATGGGGATTTCGCAATACAAGGATTTCAACAGACTGCTCTTTCCGGAGCCTACTTTTCCAATGACGTACACAAACTCCCCGTTACACAAGGTAAAAGAGGCATCGTGCAATATGACATTTTCATCACGGCAGATTTCTACGCCATCCAGTCTGAGCAGTGTTGTATCTTCCATAGTAATTTATCCTTTATGTCTTTTCTTTAATTCGCGTGCCAGGTCTTCCAGACGAAGTCCTTTGCTGGTCAGTAATACGATCAGATGATAGATCAGGTCGGATGCCTCGTAGATAAAGCCGTCTTCCGTTCCGTTGGTCGCTTCGATCACAGTTTCAACCGCTTCCTCTCCCACTTTCTGGGCCATACGGTTCACACCTTTCAAAAACAGGGAGGTCGTATAAGAGCCTTCCGGCATTTCCTGGCGGCGCTGTTCGATAAAGTCCTGCAAATATTTCAGGAACATGATATCTTCCACATTCTTTTCGCCGAAGCAGGTATCAGCACCTGTATGACAAACCGGACCGGCGGGATTGGCTTTGATCAGGATCGTATCATTGTCGCAATCCACCATCATGCTAACCACCTGCAAGGTGTTGCCGCTGGTTTCGCCTTTCATCCATAAACGGTTCTTTGTACGGCTAAAGAAGGTCACCTTACCGGTTTCCTTTGTTTCTTCATAGGCTTCTTCATTCATAAAACCCAGCATCAATACTTTGTTGGTATTGTTATCCTGAACGATTGCCGGGATAAGTCCGCCCATTTTTTCAAAATCTAATTTCATCTTATTCTTGTAATTATATTCTTACATTGATTCCTTCCCTGTTCAGATACTGCTTCAGGTCGGCTATGCCGATTTCACCGAAATGAAATACGCTGGCAGCCAATGCCGCATCGGCCTTACCTGCCGCGAATGTATCACGGAAATGTTCCATCTTTCCGGCACCGCCCGATGCGATGACCGGGATATGCAGGTTGTCCGCCAGAGTCGATAACGCCTCGTTTGCATAACCGTCTTTCACACCATCGTGTGTCATGCTGGTAAACAGGATCTCTCCGGCTCCCAGGTTTTCGGCTTCGGCCGCCCACTGGAAAAGATGTTTCTCAGTCGGGATACGTCCGCCGTTCAGATAACAGATCCAGTCGCCATTCTCATAATTTGCATCGATGGCTACGACACAGACCTGGCTTCCGAAGTTCTTCGCGATCTCCTCGATCAACGAAGGGTTGCGCAGTGCCGCCGAGTTGATGGATACCTTATCGGCACCGGCACTCAACAGACGGTCTACGTCTTTCAATTCGTTAATACCGCCGCCCACAGTAAAAGGGATGCTGATATTTGCAGCTACTTTTTTGACCAGTTCGGTAAAGGTCTTGCGTCCTTCATGCGAAGCGGTTATATCCAGGTAGACAAGCTCGTCGGCTCCCTCCCGGCTGTATTGTGCTCCCAGCTCCACAGGATCCCCTGCATCGCGGAAGTTTACAAAATTAATACCTTTTACTGTTTTTCCATCTTTGATATCCAGACAGGGCACTATTCTCTTGGCTAGCATACGTTGATTTCTCCTTTGTTTCACGTAAAACGAAGCAGATCTTTCAAATCGATCTTTCCTTCGTAGATGGCTTTGCCGAAAATTACCGCCGGTATTCCCGCCTCAGCCAGTTTTTCTATATCTTCAATCGAACTGACACCGCCGCTGGCTATGATATATATAAAAGGCAATGCTTCCCGTATTTCCTTATATAATCCGACAGCCGGTCCCTGCAACATTCCATCCCGGCTGATATCCGTACAGATCACTTTTGTGATTCCTTTGTCATAATACCCCTCGATGAAAGGGATCAGTTCCTTATCAGTAGTTTCCTCCCACCCGCTGATAGCAATCTTTTTATCTTTCGCATCAGCGCCTAATATAATTTTTTCGCTTCCGAACTTGGTAATCCAGGAAGTAAAAACTTCCGGGTTCTTCACTGCGATACTTCCGCCGGTCACCATCTGCGCACCGCTTTCAAAAGCAATCTCCAGATCATCTTCCTGCTTCAGTCCGCCGCCGAAGTCTATCACCAAAGCGGTCCGTGTCGCCAGTCTTTCCAGCACACGGTAATTGATGATCCGCCCCTGACGGGCACCGTCCAGATCCACTACATGCAAACGACGGATGCCATGCGCTTCGAACATCTTCGCCACTTCCAGCGGATCTTCGTTGTACACCTTCTTGGTATCGTAATCGCCTTGCGTCAGGCGGACACATTTGCCATCTATCAAATCTATTGCAGGGATAAGCTCGATCATATTCTCTTACAGTTTTAGAAAGTTCCTCAGAATTACTTCACCGACCGAACCACTTTTCTCCGGATGGAACTGCGTTGCATAGAAGTTATCCTTATGCAGCGAAGCACTGAACGGTAATATATAATTAGTGGTAGCAGCCGTATATTCATTTACGGGTACATAATAACTATGTACGAAGTAAACAAATTTGTTCTCCAATTGTGCGGTAAATAAACCGTCTTTAACCTGAGTTATAGTATTCCATCCCATATGGGGCACCTTATCCTCATGACGGTGGGGAATGAACCGCTTTACTTCCGTGTCAAAAATCCCCAGGCACTCTGCATCTCCTTCCTCAGAATGACGACACATTAATTGCATACCCAGACAAATACCCAATACGGGTTGTTTCAGATCCCTGATAACAGCATCCAGTTTATGTTCCTGCAGATGAGCCATTGTCGTTTGTGCCTCCCCTACACCCGGGAAGATCACTTTATCTGCTTTACTTAATAGCTCCGGGTCCGCTGTTATCACAGGACTTACGCCCAATCGTTTCAGTGCATAATTCACTGAGTAGATATTTCCGGCATTATACTTAATAATGGCGACGTCCATTTTTCTTTCTCCGTTTTCTTTTTTATATTGAGTTGCAAAAGTAACAAATTATCATAACATATCACCGTATGGTTTATGAAAAGTTGCCAAACAGTGTAGATTTGTAACAAACCTGTTTTCTAAAGATGTAATTGGAAAATAAAAAAAGCCATAACACATGAAACACCAATATATAAAAAAAGTCTGCTAATCTAACGACTAACAGACTTTACTGGCGGTCCGGACGGGACTCGAACCCGCGACCCCATGCGTGACAGGCATGTATTCTAACCAACTGAACTACCGAACCTCTTCTTGGATAATCAATCTCTCTCGATTGCGGTGCAAAGGTAGATATTATTTTTAATTCTGCAATACTTTAAGCAAAAAAAATACACCAATATTTCAACCATACCTGATAGACAACAAATTAGAAAGCACATATTTTTAAGAAAATATCCACTAAACACATGCTTGTCACGCTTAGATACTTACTCGCGTATCTCTCCTTTATGCACAATCATTTTTACCAATGTCTGCATCGATTTATGTGTATCCGAAACCCACAACACCGAATCGTTCTGCGCATAAATACGAACAGGCAGTAAAAAAGAGTATCCTTTGATGGTCTTTATTTTTTTCACCCATTCACCTTGTTGGCTATCATATATATTGATAGCATCGTTATCGCCGGTTGCATACCAACGTTCGTTACACAAAGCAAGCGTCTTAGGTTTAAAATCGAGAGAAAGAGACAGTTCGTCCATATCAATGGAAGTTCCGTTTACCAAATCATCATTTACCAATGTCGGATCGAGCACACGTATTTTCTTTCCCTCATAATCTGTAAGCAGAATATTCCCTTCCGCATTGAACTGCATATAGTGGGGAGCAAAACCATTGTTACCCGGACTGTTATTTCCGGAAACTTGCCAATGACGGTTTATCTTCTGATAATTTTCTTGAGTAACATCCGACTCTTTATAAATACTGACCTTTCCGTTCTTGTCGCGTGCAAAGATAAGGCCATCTTTCACCGCAAGCGCTTGTGCCTGAAATACCGGACCACTCCATTTTCCATTCCCAATGCAAGTGACATAAGTCAGATCCGGTAGTTCGAACACATGAATGCGCGACTGCCGCTCAGCAACATATAATCGATTTCCTGCCGGAACAATAGCTTCGATCGAACTCCCGAAATTCTTTTCCTCATTGTCGAATTGCCATGATTTCACCACATCTAGCAATCGCCCCTCCTTTGTATTGAATACCAACAAACTGTTTCCTTCCTTTCCTATGTTAGCAATAAAAAGAGTATCTCCCAAATGTGCTACAGTATAAGGAGAGAAGTCTTCCAAGGCTTCCATTCCTAAAGTTTCCGCATTAACTAACTGTGCAGCCTCATAAGAATAATACCAATAACTATCATATTCGGGCGAACCCTCCTCCGGGTTCCCTATATCATCACTGCTGCACCGAATGGTCAGCATACCCAACAATACCAACCAGATATAAACATACATTTTCATATTCACTTTCATTTTTATGGGATCAACTTAGTTTAATTCATTCATAGGGATTGCATAGATACACGCTCCGCTCTTTGTACGGTCTATAATAAACAAGGTATTACGGCGAATACAGAATTTTTCCGGGACCTGCAAGGTGACATCTCCAACAACCGTGTAATCTTTCAAGATTTCGCCTGTCACCGGATCGACTTCGCTAAACTTCTCCTTGCCGTTTGAACTAACAAACAACCGACCTTCATAAAAATCCAAGGCATAAGGAATATTTGCATACGTCAGCTGATCGACACGTTTAAATGTTACTCCTTCACGAATAGCATCAGGAGTAAAGATATCTATGCGTTTGGACGGATGAGTGGAATACAACAGTCCGCTCTGTTCATCTACTGCCATTCCATAAGTACCGGCGGTTTCACCCAAATGTTCGGAACGGATATAGATACGCGGAGCCTTTTTCCCCGGTTCCAAAATTCGTTCTTCCACAATATCGATATAACGTTTATCATGAATCATAATCAGTCCCTTATAATATAGCACATCAAAAGCATGAACAGTCTGCGAAGGCCCTGTTCCCCAACTACCGGTACCGATACAAGTGATAAACTGATGGTCTGTCGCATCAAAAATCTCCGTTCGGCTACCCTCATGAGTAACGTAAATCTTTCCGTTAGCACGTGTAACCCCATTCGGTCGACCTGCAAATTTTTCCTGGGCATCCTCCCAGGTCCATTCCTTGATACTTTCCAAATGCTTCTTACCACCGTTCGCTATACTGAATACTTCCAGGCTATAGTTATTATCGGCATCATTCACGACATACAACGTATCACCATATGCAAACACATCTTTCGGACGGAAAGTAGCTGCCGTTGCTCCCGGCACATCTGAATAATCCAACTTGAAAGTAACAGGTTCTCCATCGTTTCCCTCAGAAATATTCTCTTCGCGTAGCGGTGACAACCCACCATCGAGGGCATCCAGCTCCGGATCTTCAATAATATACTTAGAAGCTACATAGATATCGTCAAAATACCTGTTTTTACTCCGGCGGGTATGTAAGAAACGGCGAGAATAAACCGGCAGTTCTTTCTCCAGCGATAAATCCACATATACATTATTACACAAAGTAGGCCAGCCTGGTCCGGTTTGTTCGTATGTCATATTTCCGGCATGGCCATATCCGAGACAGTGTGCAAATTCGTGAAAGATAGTCTCCGTAATACTTTTATCGTCGGCATAATGTTCCAAATAACACACCTCATGCATACCGAGGTAGTTCCTCCCCCCAGCCCCATGACTCCTGTCGTATATCCGAAAACCAGTCCAGCATGATTAAGTACTCTCGTCAACAAGGCGCTTTTGTCGATCTCCACCCTGTCATTGTTACTATGCAACGGTCCAAACTCATACAATGCTTTCTCGAACTTTTGCGACGAGAACATATAACTCATGTTCAGCGCAATAGCTACAGCTTCACGTGTATGCGAAGCCTTCATTTTATATTTCCAGCTAGCCTGAGTATCACTATATCTGCCAAAAGCTATGCGCCATTTGCAACGAATAGATTGCAACCTGTCCCAATAAGGATCGTCAGACTCTACCGTGAAAGAAATGTTTTCTCCCGTCAGATACGGGTTTGCCATGATACGGATCTTTTTTCCGCTACGGGTATAAGCCGTCAAGTCTTGAGTGGCAAACGGAATACATACCCGAAGTTGCTGAAATGGCAGCACCTTTTCGAGCGACATAAACATGAACTCTTCATCATATCCATCAATAGTCGCCCAGATGGTTACGTTTTTCAACGCTCTGGGGCTATAAAAGCGGAGTTGGAAATTATGATCGTCGTCCAATTGAATCTGCAACGGCTGAGTGACATAGAAACTGCGCTGGCTCGAATCGAAATAAATATCCGGCGATTCTTCATCGTTCAACAAATAATACGTATTATCCTCATTATAGGCAGCTTCCGTCATCCTGACGGGCAATTCTTCAATTACAAGACCACCTTCATCGGGTAGGGATACTTCATCATCTTTACAGCCAACCAGCTGCAAAAGCATACCAGCCAACACAAACAGGCTAGTGGGAAATAATCTTTTCATCGTCTGTCTTTGTTTATAATTAAATATAATGCTCTTCCGAAAAAGGGTGCAAAATTAATTATTTTCGATGTGTTTTACCAGTATTCTTATTGCAAGGCAGGGCAACCGCACCAAAATTTCTATTAAAATATGTTTTGTGGCATAAATCATTAAAATATTTCAAAAAAAGTTGTGTAATTGGGGAATAAAGGTAATCTTGCAGATAGAAAAGTCTTAACTATGAAAATAGAACCTTAACGACTGGATTTTTTACGTGAAGATTTTGCAAACCAAAGTCTCTTGACTATGATTCGTGAGATCTTATAAGAGGTCT
>NZ_QSDP01000048.1:0-48482 GCF_003463685.1 Parabacteroides sp. AM58-2XD | reverse complement strand
TCATGGATTACTTGTTGTGTGGTAACTTTAAAGTAATTCTTTCTTTGATATTTCCAATGGCTTTTTTCGTTTTAAGGGTATTTTTTCTTAAATTGATGACATTGGGTTATAACTAACACCGACAACATACGTTCGCAGCTTCAGGGAATGACGCTTGGCGGTGTGCGTGACTATTTGCAAAAGCGCGCCTGGACGGAGAATGGAGGAAAATATTCTCGTTTTGTGATGGCTTCGGATGGTCACTTGGACACACAAGTGTATATCTGTGGTGAGAATACGATCGATAATCCGGCTTCGGCCACAGTCGAGGTGGAACGTCATGCGGCACGTATCGATTATCAATTGGTACACAAATATTATGATGTGACGGACAAGACAGCTGGCGAGGCCCAGGTTTCCATTACCGGAGCCTTGATTGTAAACAAGCTGGATGCCGGTTCCTATATGCTCAAACGAGTGATAGGTGCGGCATCGGATGGCTCGTACGGTGCGGAAAGTACGCTTGAATACCTCGGCTTGGAATTGCCTGAATGGGGCGATCACCAGACCAACTACGTGCTGGATCCGTGGAGTCGCAAGAAGACGCTGGCAAATGTGGATCGTCGTGTTTTTAATCCGGAACAGCCTTCCGGTTCCGGACAACCGCTTGCTTCGCTTTACGAAAATTATTTAACGAGCTACGGTACATCAGTATCCAACTGGAAGTTTGCTCCTGGTTTGGGTGAACGTGTGGGTGACTGGTACCGGGTGGGGTACACGAAAGAAAATGCGGTGGCCAAGGCGGAACAATCGCCTTATATCAATACGGGAGTCGTATTTAAAGCTTCCTATGGACCTAAGAAATGCATTGTTTATGATCCGGTTTCCGGTAAAGCGGTCGAACGGACGGGCTTGGATGGTGCGCCTTTTACTTTCTTTGCATTCAATGGCGTGATATATGGTTCAGCGGAAGCTGCAATGGCTGCCTTTGCAGGCAACGGTACAAATGTGGTCGGCTATGATTTTGCCGGTAAGACTTGGGGCGATGTCGAGAAGTTGACAAAGGTGTTAAAGGAAAACGATCCGGTGGGTTACTGTCGTTTTCTTACCCGGAAGGCAAAAGGTAAAACGGCAACCGATCGTTTGACCGAAGCTGAAGCCTCCCTGTTGTCCTGGAATAATTATATGTATGTCACTTTTGGGTACTCGCTGGGTACGAACAGCATACCGACTATAAATCTGAATGGTAAGGACACTCGCCGATTGTTGGCGCGTTACGGACTACATACGTATGCTGACGGAGTTTGCTATTATACTCATTGGATTCGTCATTCTAACAACAACGACCCTTCAAAGGGGATTATGGAGTATGCTATTGTGCGCAACAATGTTTATAAGCTGCGCATCAGTGATATTTACGGTTTGGGAAAGGATATTCCTTACGAACCACCGTTTGATCCGGAACCTGTCGATCCGACTCCTCCTGGCCCGGATGATCCTGACGATCCTGACGACCCGACGCCTCCTGGTCCTGACGACCCGGACGATCCTGACGATCCAACACCTCCTGGACCTGATGACCCAGATGATCCCGATACCGATCCGCTTATCCAGATCGAGGTGGTTGTGAAGCCTTGGTTGATAATCGACCCTGAAACGTTTTATTTCTAACCGTTAAAATAAGAGAACGATGAAATCAATAACAACAAAATATATCTTTTTCCCGGTACTGGTATTGTTGTGCCTGGCCGGGTTGGCCTCATGCGATTATATCCATGATGAATTGCCTCTTTGCCGGCATACACTCCGTTTTGTTTACCGGCATAATATCAAACATGCCGATGCATTTGCCTATGAAATGGAGAATCAGGAGGCAGCAAAAAATGTTCGTTTGTATATTTATAGTGCTGAAGGCAAGTTTCTTTCATCTCGCCTGATCGAGGGGGAAGAGTTAAAAAAGAACGAAGTGGATCTGAGCGAACTTGACCCGGGCGATTACCGCCTGTTGGCTTGGGCCGGTTTGAACGCTCAGGATTATACGTGGACGGAACCGGCCCCCGGTTCTTCTATCGATGACTTCCGTATGTCGGTACAAATGGTGGAAAATCGTGTCGACCGCGAATTGTCCGGTCTTTTTCAAGGGGAACTGGAATATACGATACCTATCGGAGGTACTACCGATACCGAGTTCCCATTGGTAAAGAATACCAATAAGATCCGTTTCATACTGATCGATGCCAACCGGGGAACGAAACTGACGTCGGATGCATTCGACTTTGCTGTTACTACTACAAACGGCGATCTTGATGCGCACAATGAACCGGTTTCTCCTACGCGGATCACCTGGTTGCCTTATCTGCAACAAGTAGAGGAAGTGAAAGCCTCCGGCAGCGAAACGGTTAAGTATGAGGCTGTCTGCACGGAATTGAATACGCTTCGTTTGATCGACAACAACACCGGCACGCTTCGTATCCGTTATGCGAGCGAGGAGACGCCGTTTATCAACGTCAGTCTCACGGAACTCCTGAAATTGACACAGATCGCTTCTCATAAACTACCGGGGCAGGAGTATCTGGATCGGCAAGACGAGTATGTCATCACAGCATACGTCGACATTGTCGGCGGACGGGCACATTGTCTTGAGGTGATCGTTGACGACTGGATTGTTCGTTTGGAAGACTTGACACTTGGAAATGAGGAGATGACATTATGAAAGGTCGATTGAATCCATATAGGAACCTGTCAGCGGTTGTCTGCCTGCTTGCTTTTCTCGCCTCGGTTGTGTGAGTGGCGAGAAGGGTGGCTCCGGCGACCTGGACCTTCCCGAAATGGTGGAGGTGGATTTGCAAGTGGGCATAGCGGATGTTATGTCCCCGCTGCAAACGAAAGCTGACGAAGGTGAGGAGGTAGAAAAGAAAGACGATAATGCTTTGTCGGGTGAACAGATTCATTCACTGGCCGTGCTGATTGTCAATAATTCTACCCAAAAGATTGAGAAGAAGTTTTTGCCCGATTTAACGAATGATGAGAAGGCTAAAGAGGGTGAACTGACAAGTTGGACTTCCGAAGAGTTCCGGTTGCCCCAAGGTACGAAACGGATTTATGCCTTTGCCAATTGGGAGTCGCTGAAGAATGAGATGCTAAATGCTGTTATCGCAGCAGAAGAAGGTGATGAGATACCGAAGCTGCCGGAAGAGGTCTCCTGGCCTGAAGGTGGTTTTGACCCGAAGCAAAAAAAAGTTTATCTTCCGATGAGTTACGCTGAGACGTGGGAGGTTTCTTCTTCGGTAAAGAAAAGAATCGAACTTACCCGTTTAGTGAGTCGTTTGCAGGTGAAGGTCACTAATGCGACAAACCACGGGTTGAAGTTGGATGGTCTTACGTTGGGTTCTTTCAATAATAAAACACTTTTGTTGGGAGGATCTATCAAGGATTGGTCTGGAAAAGGTGATGTGGATTTTTTACCTGCGGAGACAAAAACGCTGCAACCGATGGGGGATAAGCTGGATGAATATACCTCCGGTTGGATGTATGTATTTGAATCCAGTATGCAAAATGGCTTTAAACTTGATTTTAAAACAACAAGCCAGGACAATGTTTATCATGGTTCTGGTATGCATAGCGGAATAAGGTTTACTGAAAACACGGAAGTCAAACGCAATCATATCTGGAACCTGAACTTGTGGGTTTGTGGCTACAGCTTGACTTTGACGTTGAAAGGAGAAAATCCGCCGATCGGTGGTTATCCCGTATTAACATCCAAGCTGGAGGGTTTGAATGGTACGCTGTATGGTGGCGGTCCGTTTACGATAGAAATTATAGAATTGAAATCGTTGAATGAAGGGACACCAGTACCGGAAAATATTCAATGGTCTATTGATAGAAGTATTGAAAATCCAGAATGGTTGATAGAGGACTTGCAATTAGCCGGTACAACTATAACAGGACGTATGGCCGGTTATGCCATAAATGCAACAGGCCCACTTACCTTTAAGTTGAAAGCGACCAGCGGCGTTCGGACGATATCCGTTTTCCCCGTTACGTTGAATTTTGCGGAGATATTCGAGCAGGCCCAATCGCAACCTTAAGCGAGATTTTGCAGGTTATCGAGGCCTGCAAAATTTACTCGACCCGTAGACGCTCGTCTACTCGACCCATAGATGTCCATCTACTCGATAAGTAGACGCTCATCTGCTTACTAAGTAGAGGTAGGGTCTACTTAGTAAGTAGATTTCGGCTTACTTATTAAGCCGTTCAAAATATAAAAACAACAGATATAACAACAAAATTAGAATACAATGAAACGAAATAAAATAAAATATGACAGGTGGCTCCGGATGCTACTCTTGTCGTTAGCCCTGCTAACCGGCGGGGGCTGGATGGCTTGGGGGCAGACGGATGTTGACAGACCGACGATCGAATTGATTCATTCGGATAATCATGATGAGGTTTTTTTTTCTATTAAAACTATTTATGTATCAGATAAGCGAGAACTAAGTATTCCAGAATTGACAATTAATCAAGGATCTGATAATGATCCACGATATAATTGGTTTGTCCATTGGTATATTGAAGGGGAAGGTGATATTTCTTATAAACAAAGGATCTTTTCAAACAAAGAAGCTGCTGCTCGTGGAGGGGGACTTATTAATTCAGATCCAAATGCAACGTATTCATCTAGTAATGTTTTTTGTAAAGTTAAAGATGAGAAGGGATTGATTTGGTCTAATAGATTAAGAAAAGATTTAAACTTGGGAGGATGTGGCATGGATGTGTCCACAATAGAATATATTTTACCTGCTGATTATAAAGGTGGAGATAGGGTATATTGTGATGTTAGTGTTTATAATAATGGAAGTTTGGATTTATCAGGAAGCGATAATGATATCAAAGGTACATATAATGAACCAACATTGTTGAAACGTTTTATTTATGAAATAAAATCAGCAAAGGATTGTATAAATAAAGAAAAGGATGTTTTTGATATAGATTATCCAGCGGAGAGTAAGTCTATAAACTTTTTGATGCCATCTGCTCCTGAAAATTATTTTTGGATGGAAGGAAGTGAACAATATCAAGGGAAAAAATTTCAATATCAAGTAAAAGGAAAAGATACAGATTATCATGATTTTAAACTCGTAACAAGAAATGCTACTATATCTTCCCAACAAGTTCAAAGAATTCCTTATGAAGAAGGTGGTAAAGAAACAGGGTATTATGATGGAGGAGTAATTAATGTAAGTGTAATAGTTGTAGATGAAACAGGAACTCATTCTAAGGAAGTAGCTGAGTTTAATTTTTCTCCAAAGAAAAATGTAGGTTTTAAGTTAGAGACAGAGATAGCAGATAAAGAAGCAAATATAGATCGATGGCCTAGATATAATAAATCTAAATATGTAGAGATTGGAAATGTTGATTTTGATCAAGATGATGTCAAGACAGAATTAACAAGGGAAAATAATATGTCTGTAAACCCTTTTGGAACCTATGATTTAGCGCAGACTTCCTATGGGTTTATGAATAAAAATATATCTTCTTTGGAACGACCTGCGGGTACCTATACACAAGGCAAATTCTCTCAATTATCCCTTCAAAATGTATATGGGTTATATAGGAGTGCCAATGTCCCTAATTATTCAACAGGCTTTACGCAATCTCCTATTGTTTTTGCGAATACAGATAAATTGGATTTTAATAAATGTTATGTTTGGGTTCCGGCATTGAATCCTTATTATCAAAAGAAGGAGTTTGAGTTTTATGATAGAACTCATGCTATAGCAAAAGAATCTGGTAAAAACGAATATGGTTATTTTTATTATATAGATGCGTCAGATGATCCTGGAACATTGGTTGATGTTCCTATAAGTGACATTTGTTCAGATACGGAAATTACTGTAACGGCTTGGTTAGCAGATATGACACGTCCAGGATATTCATCAAATAATGTTACAGGAAATGTGTTGCCTTTAGCTCCAAATTTAAATTTGATTTTTAAAGCTAAAGATGGAGATGGAAAGGAGGTTATTCTTCATAGGTTTACTTCTGGAGATGCACTAACGGATTATGGCAAAAGTGGAGATTTTAATACATACCTTATGCAATGGCAACAACTTTGTTATTCTTTTGTTATTGACAAAAGTTTGGATGGATATACAAATTTCCACCTTGAAATCCAAAACAACGAACCTCACACCGACGGTGCTGACTACGCTATCGATGACATTCGTATCTTCAAAACGAAGCCGCAGGTAGATCTTGTTAAGGCAGGAGATCTGTGTGAAACCGATATTAATACGCTGCGATTTGTGACAGATTATAATCGTGCATTAGACGTGTTGGGATTAAAAAAAGGAGAAAAAGTTCCGTTAAATCAGCGTGTGAAAAAGGAGGATTTACCACAGTTATTACAAGATTATCTTAAAGATAAGCCTGATGATGCTATTGATTATTTTACAAGTATTTATTATTCGGTTTATAAGGAAAGTGATAAAAGTAAACCAATACAAATAAACTATACTAATTTAAGAGCTAGTGGTAAACAGAACTATCGTACTTCCTATGTTTCTACTAAATTGGAAGATATGGTGTGGACTCAAACATTTGATTATGAGTTAAACAAGGATCTTCCTAATCCAAAGATAGCATCAGCTCCGGTTTATCTTGATATAGAAGATAGAGAATTAGAACCTGGAGTAGATTATATTGCTCGACTGTCTACAAATCCTTTGACAGAAAGTGATTTAGATATTACAGATAATCAGTGTGCCCTGATTGGTAATCCTTTCCAATTGACTATTTCAAATAGTAATTATGAGATAACGCATGGACAAACGGAGGTTATTAAACCAGAGGATGCTGTAGTTAATGAAACTTATACTATAACCGGAAAATTTTGGTATAAAGAGAGTATAGAAGCAAATGATTTTTTGGAGTTGAAAGATGCTAAATTCAATTGGTTCTTGGGGACACTTGATGAGTTTACAGCAAAGGGTATGATAGTTTTGCCTAATGGAGGTTCTTATTCAATTCAAGATGCATTGAGTGAACTTACGAAAGAAAACAGTGTTGCAGATAAAGAAGCTATTAAGCGTTTGTTGGATGAAAAGTATGGAATAAAGGATGATAACAATAAGGAGAAAGAATGGAGGCTTATATTAGGTGAGTCTAGTTTTGAATATACAATGAATTTGGGATATCAATCTGTTGTTATTCGGGCACAAGAAAATCAAATGGCTAATGGGCAACCTATAAAAGAAACATTGTATTGTTCAAAACCAGTTCAATTTGATTTAGGTGGTACACCTCCGACTATCGATCCGGGTGATCCCGATGTACCCGATCCTGACGATCCGGATGATCCCGATACACCTGAAGAACCTAAAGATCCTCAGCCTGATAAAGATCCGGAAGACGGTTCTCCTGTCCGTTCTGTACGTCTTGGCTTAATCCAAATACAGGATATGCAGGCAAATCAGGGAACATTGCGTATCCCTGTTCATATCCGTAAATCAGCAGTAGATGAAAGGTTTGTTGTAGATACGGAGAATAGTAAAATAATGGTTTGCGAAACTTCGGATCAAGAAAGGAGAGATGGTTTAGTTAATAAGGAAGTTGCTACATTGGACGGTTTTGGAGATGAATATGTAGCTACGGATGCTAAACCGAAATGGGATAAAAACTATTTCAAAATCAAATTTGAAGACTTGGCTGTTAAACCGAAAGAAGGTTTCCGTGAAGGTTTCTGGTATATGGTTGAAATACCATACGCTGTAAAAGATGGAAACGGAAACGGAGTTGTAGTTCATAGAGGTTCTATGAAACTCACCCTTAAAATCGTTCCCGAATACGTGACTTGGGTGGGAAGCGAAAACGGCATGCACAACTGGAACAACGACGATTTGAAACATTGGAGACGTTCTAAAAATGCAGAACTTTATATGTCGGGCGATAAGGAAGGAGCCGAGGCCAATGGCACACATCCAGAAGCCTACACCCCAATGCGTTTCACGAAAGTGACAATTTATGGTAAAGCAAAAGACAAGGATGGCAATTATGCTATTGATGGCAATGCTTATGCTGCCTATCCCCATTTGTACAAATTGAGTAAACGGGGAACAGATCCGACTGTCTTGTTGGATATGGCTCCGACAAACATGGATGCAACTATCGGTTCTGCCACCAAGAATATCGAATATGACTTGTTGGCCGATCCAGATTATGAACAGGAGTTGTTCGGAGAAGGTATTAATTTTGAGAATCCGGATAAAAAACAAGGCCATTCCTACTCTTGTGTCCGTTTCTACGGTAACACCTGCGATGAAATTTATATCAAACCCGAATCGGAAATCCTGCATACGGAATACCTGACCTACAACAAAGCTCATGTAGACTACGAAACGGATCCGAACCGTTGGTA
Organism: Parabacteroides sp. AM58-2XD; assembly: GCF_003463685.1. Lineage (NCBI taxonomy): Bacteria > Pseudomonadati > Bacteroidota > Bacteroidia > Bacteroidales > Tannerellaceae > Parabacteroides > Parabacteroides sp. AM58-2XD. The sequence continues at coordinate 40,087 of NZ_QSDP01000048.1, read as the reverse complement.
TATGCTTGCTTCACCTTTGAAAGGTGTTGTTTCGGGAGATATGTATTTGCCGACAGGTAATAATGGTATCGGTAAATATGCACGGCAAGAGACTCCTGCATTTGAAGATATCAAATATAATACAACAGATTATACTCGTTGGGAACCTGCTGTTTATATGCGTGGGTGGAATAGTACTTCTGTAAAAGTTATTTATCCGAAAGATGAAGTTAATTATGGAGAATTAGCCAATTGGTCGAATTTGTATAATGATGTAGATGTTCCGTTTGTTTCGGGTTCCGGATTTTCTATCGGAACAAAGGCGTCATCGAAGCTTGAAAAGGAGAGTGTATTATTCCGTTTGCCTAAAGCTGATGTATTATATCATTATTATGAAAACGACAATAAGACAAGCGAAGATGAAAAGAATATAACTAGTAAAAATCGACAGGGTAATGGACGTTTTTATTTTAGTCCCGATACAACAAGTTTGAATGTTACAACAACTGGTATGTTGGGTAATCCGTTTATGTCGCATTTGGATATGAAAAAGTTCTTCGATGCTAACCATTCAACAAATAATACATATTATATTATGAGTGGCAATACTACGATAACCAATATTGCAGGTGACGAGTATAAATTATCCACAGAAAGTGACGATCCAAACTATGTAGCTCCTCTTCAATCATTTATTAAAAATGATTTGAAAAATGCTGTATTTACTACTGATATGATAGCCAAAGCCCCCACTTCAGGAAAGAAAGTCGGCTTGCGTTCTGCTACTGCTGCGGCATCAGAAAAGACATTGCCTCAATTGCGTATCACTGCCAGCCGTGGTGGTGTACATAACACAGCGCTTGTGGCAGGTCTTGTTACAGCATCAGACAGCTATATAGAAGGTGAAGATGCAGCCTTGCTGATCAATGAGGAAGTCGCCGCTCCGCAAGTTTATACACTTGCCGGTAATCAGATGACAGCTATCAACGTGACACCGGAACTCAAAGATATTCCGGTCGGCATCTATGGTAAAGATGCTTCTCCGGTAGAGCTGAGTTTCAAGCTGTCGGGAGATATGCAGAATGTTACATTCGTAGACAAGCAGAGTGGCAAGGTCTATCCGGTGACTGACGGTTTGACCCTGACTGTCTCCGGCAATACTTCCGGACGCTACTTCCTGAATGGCTCGATCGCTACGTCGAACGAGGTGATTGCTCGCAACGAGATTGTATGTTATGCCAATGGAAACGGTCAGATTGTGGTTTCATCGGTTGATCCGCTTACCCGGATCTCCGTCTATAGCGTCTCCGGACAGCGTTTGCGTTATTTGGATAATCTGAATATGCAGACGGTCTATGTCAAAGACTTGGTTCCCGGCATTTATATCGTCAAAGCCGAAAGTGTAACACAGGTATGTTCGGAGAAAATGGAGGTTAAGTAATTGTGGATACAATATAAATCTTCATAGATATTTGTAACTGAATGGCGGTCATATTATTAATGGCCGCCATTTTTTTATTGAAAAAGGCATCCCCTTTATTGTATCTTGTATTGACTAGTTGGCTTTCTGAATAATTTCAGCTACATTTGCCTGCGTAAAAGCTCGAATAATGAAGGGAATCCTCCATATACTATATTTCATATGCCTTGTTTGGATACTGGCCGCCTGTAGTACGACGAAATATGTCGGTGACGGTGAATATCTGCTGGATAAAGTAGAGATTGTCTCCGATAATAAATCTTATAGAACAAATGAGTTGAAGCCATATCTCAGACAGCAACCGAACTTTAAAGTGTTCGGGTTGATGAAATGGCAGCTTTTTGTTTATGACTGGTCGGGCCGGAATGAAAAACGTTGGCTTAGCAAGCAGCTCCGTCGGATTGGGGAGCCGCCTGTTATTCTGGATACTACATTGGTGGAGCAATCGACGGATGAGTTGAGGCGGTTCTTTATCAATAAAGGATACGTGAATGCGGAGGTCTCGGCCGAGATAGATACTTCGCGGCAGAAGAAGGCGGTTGTCATTTATAAGATTGATTCGAATGAGCCTTACCGGATACATAATTATACGATGGAACTGGATGATTCGAAGATTGACAGTATTGCCCATCTGAAAGCACCCAAGCGCTCGGCTGCCTCTTCGGCTTTTCGGGTATATCCGGAAGACTATACCTCTTTGGTGAAAGACAGTTCCCTGTTTGACAGGGATATACTGGATAAGGAGCGGCAACGCATCACGACATTGCTCCGTAGAAGAGGATATTATGCATTTAATCGTGATTACCTGGCTTATCTGGCTGATAGTTCCTACAATAGAAATATTGTGGATTTGGATATGGTTCTTAAACCTTACCGTAAATTAAAGCCGGACGGTTCTGTTGTCGATACCCTGCATCGTCAATATTATATCAAAGATGTAACGATTGTGACAGATTATGATCCGCTGAATCAGACGCAGAGTGATTTATCGTTTGCTTCTGCCGATACGGTGAAAGCAGGAGATTTACAGATTCTCTACGGAGAGAATGGTAGAACTATCCGCCCAAATGTTTTACGTAGAAGTACTTATATAACTCCCGGCAGGTTATTCAATGAACGGGCTGTTGAACAAACTTACTCTTCGTTTGCTGCTCTCCGCGCATTGAGGAATGTAAATATACGTTTTACGGAAGTGGAAGAACGCGACACGATGATGTTGAATTGTACCATCCTGACTTCTCCGGCAAAGCTACAAGGTTTTGGTGTTGATCTGGAAGGAACGAACTCGGCCGGAGATTTCGGTTTTGCCTCCAGTGTGAATTATCAGCACAGGAATCTGTTCAGAGGTTCGGAAATTTTATCAACGAAAGTGCGTGGAGCCTATGAGGCCTTATCTAAGAGTTCGGCGGGCGGCAGCTATTGGGAGTTAGGAGCGGAGGCGTCTGTTCTGTTTCCTCGTTTTCTGTTTCCCTTTGTCAATGAAAGTTTTAAACGAAGAGTGCGTGCTTCTACGGAGTTGAAAGTCAGCTACGGTATTCAGACACGTCCGGAGTACAGACGTGCGATCCTTTCCGGCGGATGGAGTTATATCTGGCAGGAACGCTCGAATACACAAGCACGGCATGTATTTAAATTGCTGGATATCGATTATGTGCATTTGCCGAAGATCGATCATGATTTTGAAGAGAGTCTGCCTAACTCTACCCGGATATATAATTTTACGGACCAGTTTGTCGTTGGTTCCGGTTATACCTATTCATTTACGAATTATAATCCTCAGAACCGTTTGAGGAATACACACTCTTTGCGTGTGTCTTTCGAGATGGCCGGTAACTTGTTGTATGCGTTTTCCAAGATAACGAATGCAAAGAAAGACAAGGACGGATTGTATAATCTGTTTGGAATTAACTATTCACAGTTTGTAAAGGGGGATGTTGATTTCAGCAAAAGTTATGTATTGGATAGTCGTAATAAGATCGCATTTCATGTGGGAGTAGGTGTCGGTTATCCTTATGGAAATGCGAGGATGCTGCCTTTTGAACGGCGTTATTTCTCCGGTGGGGCGAACAGCGTCCGCGGATGGTCTGTCCGGTCATTGGGGCCAGGAGGAATGTTGGCAGACTCCGTTACATCGTTTGCCGACCAGGTTGGGGATATCCGTTTGGACTTGAATCTGGAATACCGGACCAAGATGTTCTGGAAATTTGAACTGGCGGCTTACGTCGATGCAGGAAATGTCTGGATGATGAAGCCGGATAAGGATCATAAAAATGGAAACTTCGATTTTTCCCGTTTCTATAAGGAGATAGCTGTGTCTTACGGTTTGGGATTGCGTCTGGATTTCGATTTCTTCCTGATTCGTTTTGATACAGGTATGAAAGCCTATAATCCACAGGTACGTGGAAAAGACCGGTGGGCTATTCTGAATCCTAATTTAAAGAATAATTTTGCCTGGCATTTTGCAGTAGGATATCCTTTCTGATGAAAAAAAAGACTTTCCTGTTTGCAAATATAAATATTAATGCTACCTTTGCACCGCAAATAAGGATGGTCAGGTAGCTCAGCTGGATAGAGCAACAGCCTTCTAAGCTGTGGGTCCTGGGTTCGAATCCCAGCCCGATCACATAAAAAACAGGCGGTTATCAGTAAGTGATGACTGCCTATTTTTTTATGTATTTTAATGGTACGATTTCCCGTTTTCATCGAGGCTGAATACAGATGACATGGTTTGTATTCCTTCCCGGTTCTCTACTGTACAAAGAATATTTTTCTCCCTGTCTACAAGAAACAGATGGTTCCGTTGTTCAGGGTTGACATGTCCTACCCAATTGGTAAACAACAAGCGTCCGTCCGGGAAATATTGCATACCTCCCAGAAACTTCAACGGTTTACCGGGAATATCCTTGTTGGATATTTCCCAAACGGTTTTACCTTGTTTGTCCAGCTCCACGATGCGGGGATTTTGTGTCTTATCGGCAACAGCGACCAATGTGTGTCCATCCGGCAGTCGGATTACGGAATGTGGGCCACCGGGTATTTTTACCTGCCATACAACTTTGCCAGCCCGGTCATATTCTTTGACACATTCATCGCCGTAATGAGCGACCAGATAATGTCCGTTATCCAGTTTCCGGGCATTGCGCATAAAAGCAAATGTCCCGTCTGAAATGCCTTCCGGTAAAATACATATATCACTGACAATATTTCCTTCGGGAGATACTTCCAGCAAACGTCCGGCATTACATTCTCCGATAAAAGTATTTCCATTCTTCAACCGCTGGCAGGCAAAGATCGGACTTTCGGAAGCATAATGGAAAACAGTGTCGTTCTGACGGGTGACTTCCAGTACACCTTTACCGGTAGAAAATAACAGGTTACCGTTGGGTAATACCCAGATGTCATTCGATTCCGGAGCTTTATGCTGCCAGACGATCCGGTTGTTTTCCATAATGAACACTATCCCTGCGAATAGTCTGCTCCGGCAAAATTCCCGCACTGGGCCACGGTTGCCAGGCAACAGATACAGGAAAGAATGAGTGTATAAATAATGGTTCTCATGATCTTTTATTGATTATAAAGATAATACGTATTCTGCCAGGTCATTCAGTTCGCTTTCGGATAATGTTTCTGCCGGAGCATGTATTTTCAGCATATCCTGCATTGTGTAAGCACGTCCGTCATATAAATAGGGGGCTGTTCTCCATACTTCGTTCAGGGCGGGAACATCCATTTTGACATGCTCGTCCGGTCCGTTGGTCCAGCTCACTTTATATTGTTTCATATCTGTGTAGTAGGTTCCGGAATGGCAGGAAGAACAATCTTTTTCAAAATGAGCTTTGCCTCTCTTTGCCGCTTCCGACAGGTTGCCGTTCACCAGCCGGGGACTGGGAACCGGGGATAACGATTTCAGATAGGCATCGATAGCCGGAGCCACTTCTTCGGTTGAAGCCGAGAATAAAATATATTTGATTCCCGAAACAACTGCGGTTTCTGCATCTTTACGGATTCCGGAAACCATACAGGGCGGTGTCTGATGGGAGAGGACTAACGTCTTGGTGTTCTTAGGATTCCCCATTCCATCATTCAGCAGGTCCCAGTTCAGTCCGTCCATCCGGGCATCATTCGGATGACAACTGGCGCAACTCTGCCATCCCTGGAAACCGATCGATGCGTCATGGAAATACATGTCGCCTTTGCCTTTGAGTGGAAACGAGAGGAGTTCCCAATGAAGAAGAAACCATCTCTTTTCCACTTTGGTTGAAGGCTACCAATTCACCGGTGTAGTAATTTGCCGTATATACTTTATCCGGAGTGACGTGTAAGGCTCGGGGACCTTTACCTTGTGTCTTGTAAAAATCGCGGATACCGTATAAGAAGCCGGCATCATCCCGGATATGTGCATAATCTTTTGTCGAAGGCGTTGCTTTTCCTCCTTCTTTTACCTGTGCCAGACGGTTATGCAACATCGCTCTGTCTATACAGGCCAGTTCGTGGGTGCCGGAAATTGCCACCCATATTTTGCTGTCGTCCGGTGAAACAACGACATTCCAGGGATTTGAGGCTCCTTTCTGGGGAGTATCCAGTAAAACAGTGTTTTCCACTTCCTGTGAATGCAGGTTGATGACAGATAGAACATTGGTACTCATCCATCCACGATCCACCTGATTGGTCGGGAGCTGGTAGCGTGCCAGCAAATGGACGGCATATGCATAGTCGCCTTTACTGTCTGTTGCCAGGGCTTTTACATCAGTCGAACCGTTCGGGAGTTGTAATCGTTTCACAACCTTTTTATGGTTCACATCCACAATATCCAACTGACAGGCGACCGGATAAGCAAGCGACGACATTTCCGGCAGGTTATTGGCTACAAGCAGCATGCTGTCGTTTGCAAATGAGACCAGGTCTACCGGTTCACGTCCAACGGGAATTCGGTTCAGTACTTCTTTTGTTTTCGGAGAAACTTCCCAAAGTTCATTATTGAAACGCAGCGTAGTCCACAAGGATGCAGTTCGTTTATTGAATAACAGGGCGGAGGGTGTATGTCCCAATCGGGTATCCGATATGACGGATAAATCTTTTCCGTCCAATTCGCACAGAGAACCGTCTGCACCGTCACACACCACCCAGAGATGCTGGTCGGGTGTTTCCGCCAGATCGTTTGCCGGGGCAGATAATACCGCTTTTGTCCCGGTTTTATTGAAATTGGCGTCGATGAGGTATATTTCTTTTTTATCCCGGTTTGTCACCAGGAGTCCGCCTTGCTTTCCGGCATTCCAGATATGGTCCGGAGCAAAAATATCATCTCCGCTGCATCCGGTCAGAATGGTCAGGGAGAGACAGGCTATATAGGTCCAGTTTATTTTCATGATCATTACTTCTTAGCTTTTAACGATTGAAGATACTGGCGGATATTTTCTTTTTCCGCAGCACGGGATGTTTCCCGTTTCTTCTCATAATAAGTATAATACTCTTTTTCTTCCTGTGTCCAGTTATTCGCTTCCCGGTAATCTCCGATGAACGGAACACACAGGTCGATCCATAAAGCGATCGTTTCCATTTCCTCCTTGCTCAATTTGCAGCCGCCATGCCCGTTTTCAAGTCGCTTGATCAGATTACTTGTATTGGAACCGGCAAAATAAGGGGCAAGTAAAGTCGGCTCCGATAAATTGCTGATCCAGTTCACTTCCGGATGATGAGCGTCTCCCTGCCAGGAGTCGTTATCTCTGGTCATTTGACGGGCATGAGTCAGGTTCAGGTAGGAGTCTGAGAATTTACGCTTCGTCTGCTGGTCTACTACCTTTAACTCACCTTTCAGGCTTAGCTTGCTTTTTACCCCGTCGTGGCAGGAAATGCAATGAGCGTCCCAAATGGGCTGAACTTCTTTGATATAACTGAAACAGCGGTCGCCGATACCTTCCGGTTTGATTTCACGAATACCTGTGTTCATCGCCATAGATACCGGATGCGAGGCTATCGGAACGGTGTTTTTATGTTCATGGCAGCCTACGCAACTTTGCGTTTCTCCCGGTTGCAGCGTCGACCAGCTACGCATGGTTTGCACAACCCGGTTGTTCTCGTCTAATGCCTGGAAATACAACGGAGTACGGCAAGGAACTTTAAAGAAAGCCGAACCGTCGGGATTAACATCGACAGTTCCCAATATACGTTTTACATCCCAGCTGGCGTTGCCGACACCTACCGGGGAGAAGGCATGTCCGCCGCCACCCGCATCAAAACCGTAAGCTGCACCGATACTGGCTACCCGGTAGATGGGTTCTACAATTCTTAGTTTTTTGATTGTTCCGGGCTGAACACCTTTCAAGCCGTTGCCTTCGTAGATATTTTGCATATAATAGACACCTTCATCTTTTGTATAGTCCACATTGTCTACGCGCTGGAAAGGACGTTCACGTTCGGACAGCAAGACCGGTTGGTTACAGGATATGCTGGCGTCTGAAACCAGCAGTTCCCGTTCACCGTCCGGTGTCATCCAGTAAATACTGAATTCCATCGGATGACCTACATGGTAACCTAAGGGGGTATAGGATATTAAAAACTCCTTTTCATTCAATGGGTAAGGATGCTGGAACTGGTCGGCGAACTGCCCGTAAGCGTCGATTTTTAAGGCTTCCGGTTTCCGGAGAGGGGCAACCAGCATGACGCCTTCATTCTCGTCACGTCCGGCTTCCGGGTCGATGATACATAGTTTGCCATGCTGGGGAGTGTGATGTCCCAGGATTGTCGCCATCACTTTCCGTGTTCCGGGAATTTGCCGGGTGTGGGTGAGTGTGGTTGGGAAAAAACTGTTCCCGCCATAGTATTCCGCTTGTCCGGTACCGTCCGGATTCATTTGGCAAAGCGGTTGCATGAATACCTGGCCACGGTCATTGTATTCCCAGCGGGTATAGACCACCCGTCCGTCATCGAGCAGTGTCGGGTTTGATGTATGTACCTGGTCGAAACCAACCTGGCGCATATAACGTCCTTCGCGGTCGCAGAGATAGAGGTTGCTGACTTCTACAGTCCAGCAATCCACTGCACTTCCGTTGCGGGTCGAATTGAACAGGATATTTTCGTCGGGCAGATAGATCGGCTCTATATCGGCAAATCCCAGACCGGAAGTGATCTGTTTCAGTTTCCGCGACGGCATTTCCATTTCATAGAGGTGAAAGTCATCCTCCTTTTGGGATTTCTTCCAGGCAAAAAGAATATGTTTACCGTCGAAATGAACATCCGGATCCCGGAAGACGCCGGCTGTATCTTTCAATAATGTTTCTTCCTTTGCCCAGATCCCGTCCATTTTGAAATAAGTCAGCTCGCCACCAGCAAAGAAGTTGCATTCTGCACGGGCATCCGACAGACCTTCCGTATAAGCGAAAAAGGAAGGGCGAAGTGTGCGGAATTTGGTAAATACGACTTCGGGAGTGTTTTTAATAAAGGATGCCAGCCGCTGTTCCCTTCTTGCTTTACAGGCATCCAGATAGGCGGATAAAGCCTGTGTTATACTTTCCGGCGTGTCGGTGACTTGGCTTTCCTGCTGCAATTTTTGTAAGCGCTCTGAAATTTGTTCGGGCAATGTTTTGTCAAACCATTTTACATCGCTTCCATCCTGTAACCACCAGTCGTAGTAAACCGGATAGTGGTGATAGAAATGCAGATGTGCCTCCCGGATCAGGGTGGCAGTGCTGTCTTTTGAAACCAGACCTTCGGTTGCCTTTATTTTATTAAACCGGTCTTGTATGTCTGTTATAAATTCCTGCTTGTCGGCAGGGTGATGGTCCTTACATGCCTTTTCCTTATTCTGGCAAGCAGCCAGAATGAGAAGCATAAGTCCTAATCCTATTTTGTGTAAGTTATTCATTTCTATTACTCCCTTCTTTGTTATTATTGGTTTGCCGGAATTGGCAAACGGAAGTCATTTTTCCCCACTTATTTTTTATTTGTGGGGAATAATCCCCTTTGCAATGGGGAATTATCCCCATGCTAGTGGGGATTTTCACTTAATAGCACTTTTATAAGCCTCCACAATAGTAACTCCGCTGGATGTACCGATGCGGGTTGCTCCTGCCTTGATCATGGCTAAAGCAGTATCGAGGTCGCGGATACCGCCAGCCGCTTTTACTCCGATTTCCGGACCAACTACACGGCGCATCAGGGCTACATCTTCTACTGTCGCACCGGCTGTTCCAAAACCTGTCGAGGTCTTAACAAAATCAACTCCAGCCTCTTTGGCTATCCGGCAGACTGTTTCCTTTTCGGTATCCGACAGATAGCAGGTTTCCAGAATTACTTTGCAGATAACGCCTGCCGGTCTACAGATGGCAACCATCTCTTCGATTTCTTTCTTTACAATATCCAGGCAGCCTTTTTGTAACGCGCGTACATTTATTACTGTATCTATTTCTGTTGCTCCTTTAGCGATAGCGTCGCGTGTTTCGAAAGCCTTGCATTCGGTCGTGGTCTGTCCTAACGGAAAGCCGATGGCTGCACCGACACGGACGGGCGAACCTTCCAGCAGTTTGACGCAGGTTTCTACTTCCGCCGGATTGATGGCAACCATGGCGAATTCGTATTTGCGTGCTTCGGCACATAGTTTCTCAATGTTTTCTGCTGTGCCGAAAGGTTTCAGGAAAGTATGGTCGATCATTCCTGCCAATTGTTTTACTGATAAGTTCGCTATTATTTCGTTCATGATAAATGATGTTTAGAATGTTAAAACTGTTTTTATAACTTCGTTACGTTTTATGGCTTCCAAGGCCTCGTTTATTTGTTCTATCTTAAAGCGGTGGGAGATGAAATCGGATGCGGACAGCCGGCCTTCGCGTATCCATTCGGTCAGCGCTATCATTGCCCGTTTCTCTTCCGAACGGGTCGGCCAGCGGTGGATGAACAGGTTGAAATTGTAAGGAGCCTGGTCCAGGTCGATCGTCGGATTCTTTGTCATTACCCCATATACACAAATATCTCCGGCCATTTTTATAAGGGGCAGGGCCGAATGGACGATGGAAGGCAGGCCGACAGCGTCGATGACCGTATCGTATGAACGATTTGCGGTAGCGATAAATTCGGGTGTCGCAATCTCAGCCGGCGTATAGCCATTATCAGCACCCATTTGTCTGGCTAGTTCCAGTTTGGCAGGTAGCATGTCGACAATATCCACTTGTCCGAGACCGAATAGTTTGCCGAGTTTCACAAAACTCAACCCGACAGGACCGGCACCGAATACCATCACTTTCTTTCCCGGTTCCAGGCGGAAGTCTTTGAATGTACCCACTATTTCACGCCAGGTACAGGCAATGACCGCTTCTTCCGGCTGTATATCGGCCGGTATTGCATTCTGTATTTCGAAGCTGTCCCAGCAGCCTTGTTCCGGAGTGGCAAGGCCTTCTTCCTGCAAAACTTCGAAATCGTTTACTACGACATATTCACTGAAACCGCCCCAGGCACTGTTCAGCCCCAGTGTCGTAAAGGTGGCATTCAATCCGCCGATCGCCCTGTCGCCTACCTTGAAATTTCGAACTTTACTTCCGACTTCTATTACAATGCCGACATTTTCATGGCCTAAAGCATCGGGAACCGATCTGCCCCCGGGAAATGCCCGGCTATCAGTTTGCTATCGGTGGCATTGCACAAAGCGACCATTTCTGTTTTTACCAGGGCCTGGTACGGAGTGATAACAGGTATATCTATTTCCCGGATTTCTACTATGCCGGGAGCTGTTGCGATTACGCTTTTCATTTTTCCTTTCATATTCATTCTTATAGATTTAAATCCGACAGATCTGTATAAACATCTTTCAAATGATTGTACGTCCGGTCGAAAACAGCAATTAATTCTTTGTATTTCTCAACATTGGCGGGGATAGGGCTGATCTTTTTGTCGATATGGATAAACCGGTCGGTTACACTGAAATCTTTGAATAAGCCGGCTCCGATCCCTGCCAGGATGGCGGCACCCATGGAGGTCGCTTCTTCCAGATAGTTCGGGATTTTTATTTCAGTCTGATAAATATCGGCCATCATCTGCTGCCAGATCGGATTTTTGGCACAGCCTCCTATTACCGTCATATTTTCTACGGGGACGTGGCTGCGAAATATATTGACGATAAGTCCCAGGTTCAGGGTGATACCTTCCATGACGGAACGGAGCATATCGCCATGCGTGTGTCCTACTGTCAGTCCGATAAAAGCGCCTTTGGCATTTACGTTCCAGCGGGGAGAACGTTCGCCCATCAGGTAAGGCAGGAACAGCAGTTTGTTGGAGCCTACCGGAGATTTCCGTATCTGTTCGTCGATCAGTTCGTACACATTCCCTTTCCTGATTCTGGCTTCTTCCTGTTCAAACAGGCAGAGTTGTTGCACCATCCAGTTATAGGAAGCGCCTGCCGTCTGCATAGTTCCCGACGGATGCAGCATGCCCGGCACGACATGTGCCCAGTTCATAGTACGGCGTTGTTCGTCTACAACCGGCTTTTCCACCGTCAGGGCAACCCATGAGGAGGAGCCAGATAATTGTAGGATGTCCCCGGGGCTACGCAACCTACGCCGACTCCGGCACAACTGCCGTCGCCTCCTCCGCAGATAACCGGTGTACCTTTACGGAGTCCGGTGGCTTTGGCTGCTTCCTCCGTTACTTCTCCTATAACATCAATAGAAGAACGGACTTCCGGGAAGAGGGAGATATCCAGTCCGGCTGCCTCTATGATCTCTTCGCTCCATGACCATCTGTTCAGATCGTAGGCATTTGTTCCGGAAGCATCCGACGGGTCGGTGGCGATCGTACCGCAAAGGCGGAAGTTGATGTAGTCTTTTGCATTCAGCATTTTGTACGTTTTGCAAAAACTTCCGGCATATGTTTCCGTATCCACATTAATTTCTCTATTGAATAGGAGGCGCTGATACGGTGTCCTGTTATTTCATAGAAATGAAGCGGGTCTATTTTTTCGCACAGGAAAGATTCTTCCTCCTGTGAACGCTGGTCGCAGTACAACAAGTGGGGAGAAAGCGGAGTCCCTTTTTTATCGATACATAAGCATCCCATCATCTGGCCGCTCAGGGCAACTCCGGCGATCTCTTCGGGTGATACGAGTTGGAGTAATGCATTTGTTGTTTCTGTTATGGCTTTCCACCAGTCCGCCGGATCCTGTTCCGCCCGGTTACCGGCGGCATAAACGGTCTGGTAAGAGGCGACACGGGATGCAACCAGCATGCCCTCTTCATTGAATAAAGTGGCTTTATTGCCACTTGTTCCTAAATCGTGTGCAATGACGTATTTTGCCATGGTCTTTGAATTTTATTTATAATGCAGCATTCGTATATCCGGTCAGTCCGACCAGAATGCCTCCTGCTATCCCGCCGGCAATAATAACGGCCCAACGTGGGAAAGCCTCTTTCAATAATCCCAAACGTTTCCCTTTGGGAGCGCAGAGTGTATCACATACGACAAATCCCATAGCGATAGCCCAGCCCATATCCACCCAGGGGGCACTTCCGCGGGCTCCCTGATGGATGAGGCTGAATTGCATGGGTAATCCGTTTACATCGGTAGCTAAACCGTTAGAGAAACCGAAACCGGGCAATTTGTGATTCACCAGCCAGAATGTTCCTATAATTAAGGCAGCCGCAATAAATCCGCCTTTTGCTCCAAAATCTTTCACCAGTTTGGGCCAACAGAATATAACTGTAAAAGTGACGGCGAAAGAACCGAATATACTGGTTATGATACCGGCATTGTACATGCCGAACAATTCATTGTAAGTTTGTAACCACTCGCTCATATTGTATCCTCCTCTTTTGACAGGCGATTACCGCATGAACGCATCATCCAGATAGTTATTCCGGCTAAAGTACCTCCGATCAGACAACAAAACAAAGTGGGGACAGCCAGGAAAAACTGAGTGAAATCACCCTGGAAACGGACGATTCCCCAGGCTATGCCGGCAGAGCCGATACACCATCCCTGATCCAGCCATATTTTTCCTTCCGGATTTAATATGGCTCCGTTATAATGGTTCATGTACCACATGATCCCGATAATAAGGGTTGCAGCCAGCCAGCCTCCCATTAAACCGTATGTTTTCCAGAGTTCCGGCCAGATGCCGAAAGCAAATCCTCCGCATATTGCCGAACCTGCAAATGTAGATAAGTAGTGTTTCATGTTATTTAGGTTTATGATCTGTTAGTTCAATTGTAATTTAGCCAGTGTAAAAGGCTTGTCGTGTTTGGTATTTACTTTGTCGGGACCTGTCACGATGTCGAAGCAGGAAACGATCACCTGGCCGTTCCAGACGATCGGTTCTCCCGGCTGGTCCAGACCGCCGTCGCTGCCGTCGCAATCCGGACTTTGGGCGATACGCTGAATGCGGCCGTTCTTGTCTATACGGGCTACTGCATTTTCAGAAAAGTCGGCTACCCAGATATTTCCGTCGTCATCCATGCACATTCCGTCGGTGGTGCGTAGTTGAGACGGGTCCTGTGCCCATATCTCATTTCCGATAACGTTGCCATCGGAATCCATGGTTATTCGGTGAATGGTGCCGTCTCCAAAATTTCCTACATATAAATTGTCTTCTTTATCGAATACGATTCCATCCAGTCCGTACTGAACTTCTTTGTTTTTCGTAATAACGGTTGTGAGCAGGTTTTTATCAGCTTTTGTATTGGTTACTTTTATATTCTTATCGTTCTTGTCGAAGCAATAGACTCCGCTTACCAGTAGTCCGGACGGATCCTGGATGGAGGAGAGGGAACTTTGCGTTACATATAATTTCCCATTTCTGAAGCGGATGCCGTTGGGGTGTTCCATACCGGTGGCTACTTCGATAACTTCTTTCAGTTCGTAGCCATCTAATTTTAAGCATAAGATTCGGCCTTTGTTTCTGGCCTTATCAGTTCCGCTCCATCCCTGGTTGTCACAAATAAATAAGTTCCCTTCATCATCGAAGGTGATTCCCATGGGAGCAGCCCAACCTGTTTCTTCTAATACGGGTACATTCATCCATTTACTGATTTTCCCGTCTTTAGTGATCCGCATCAGGCAGGCGGGTTTCGATAAATCGGCAAAGTTCGGACAGGCCAGGATCAGGTCGCCATTAGGGGCAATTGCCATCCCGTCGGGTGTCGGACAATCATCCGGCAATTCCATGAATAGTTCACTTTTTTGCATTGCCGGTGTACAGGCTCCCAGTAATGCGGATAATAAAACAGATATTAAAAACACGTTCTTCATGATATATAGATTTTTCATTGGCAAAGAAATATAATCCTGCCCTGAAAGAGTTTCAGCTATCGGTCAAAATCTTTCAAAATTCGGTCAGTGAATGATTTGTGTTGTTGTAAGGTGTTGATATTTAGTAGGTGATAAGATCAGGCTTTTATATACCGGAATAAATCTAGATGAACTTTTTCAACGTGTATTTAAGAATATTCCTGACCACCAGATAATGAAACGGGCATATCGTATAGAAATAAACATATCCCAGCCAGTAATGGAAATGCACAACTGTAATGATTCTTACCTTTTTGCGATTCTCTTCGAGGTTTTCTATATGCACAGATAAATAGGCACACAGGTGTTTGTCATCCAATCGTACGATCGTTTCCTGTGGTGATTTGTCCGGTACAGCAGCAAAACCACAACTTCCCCCGGATCTGATGCTTTCCTTGAAATCCTGAATTTTATCTTCTCCTCCTTTCAGTCCGAATGGCTTAACCAAAAGGTTACGCAGTTTGAAAAGCTGATTAACCCAATCTGGCATATCTGTCCAGAGCGAAATCTGAATATCATCTGCGGTGATCTCTTTGTCTGAGATTATTTCACATTCAAATGAATCCGAATAGTTCGCCGGAAGATATTTATTTATCAAGCTGTCAGGCGGAATTGACGAGTTTCTGACTTTCATAATGTCTCTGTTTTTCAGTTAGAACAGAGACAAATATAAGTTTATTTCTGGAATATCTCAGGGTATTTCCGGATGAAATACGTTGGCGTACAACTCCAGGCATGGCAATAGCTATTGACCGGGAAAAAGTTGTATGGAGATAAAAACTCATTTTTAGGATCATAAACTTCCCAAAATGTATCAGCGCCTTTGTGGATCATTCCTCCCCAGTATTCCGCTACTTCATCTCGGGCTTCTTGCGACATTCCGCTTTTGATCAGGGCCTCAATGTAATAATGGAACAGGTAAGGTGCTCCCGGAGTACAGACATTTTCTGTTGTTTTCAAGGCTTTTAAAGATCGTTGAGCTTCTTTTTGTGTAGGTATTTCTCCCAGTATCATCCATATCTGGGAAGCATAAGAAACCTGATCATTCAATTTGCCTGTGAATAAACTCGTTTTAGGATTATAGAAATGCTTTCGGGCAGCTTTTTTCATCTTTTTGATGAGTCCTGGAAGTTGGGCGACTTCATTTTCTTTGTTCAGTAATTTAGCCAGTTCGTAGGTCTCTTTGAAAGCAAAAGCAGTAACGCCATGAAAAGCAACTTCTCTGTGTAATCCGTCTTTCCAATCGAAGAATATCCACCATTCACGGGATGCCCGTTCGTAATCCATTGTTCCGTCATCCTGCAGGTATTGGTAAGCTGATTCTAATTGTTTTTTTGCAACGGGCCAAAGGTCCTCAGCTGTCTCTCTGTCTCCCGTTTCCTGCAAATAGTCTTTGAGGGTAACGCCAAACAGGAAAGAATAATCATATAAATGTTGTTTTGCCTGGGGCTTGGGCTCCCGGGTTTCAAAAACAGTTGCGTTTAATTTTCCGTTATACTCGCTTAGTCCGGCCAGCAGGTAGAGGCAGCGTTTGGTCAGATTGTATTGTTTGAAGGAATAGTTGTTAGCCAATGCTTCCAGATACAAGTCGCCTAACCACAGACGCTGATCCCTTTTGGGACCGTCTTCGTAAACGGTTTGCATACATTCTTTCAGGGTATTTAAACTAACCCGGTCTATATCTTTAAATATCTGTGGCGTGGCGGCCGATAATTCTCCGGGCGTATTGACGGCAGAAGTAACAGCGTCGCATTTCATTCCGGAGATACAGAAATCATATCCGGGAGGAGTCGCGATAAGTTCTATTTTTACATATCTGAAGGATACACGGCGTGGAATGGTGATCGTTGACGGCATTGTCATCATGGTGACTATTTCATCTTGTAACCACGCACGGCTGAGTCCTCCCTGATAAGGATCGAAAGGTGTTACCAGTTCAGAAGGAACTTCTCCGAATGTAAGTTTGAAGCGTGCCGGTGCGTCTGCCTCGGCTTTTAGCAACTCTGTGCTGAAACTGAAACTACCTGTTATGTGTTCTCCGAAATCGACAATGACGGCTTTTGTCTCTTTAAAAGAGTTATCGTAGAGTGTATTTATAGGTGCTGTTTGCTCTGCTTTGTATTGCTGGAAAGCATTTTCATCTTTTATTATATGTACTAAACCGATCGGCTTTTTTTCTGTAACGGTCAGTTGAGGAATGCTTTCTTTTGCTTTTTGCAACCAGGATGCCCGCTGGCTGGCATAAAAATCTTGTCCGTGGACTGTTATAAAACAACTGGCAAGTAAACAGTTTAATATAAGTGTTTTTAAGGTCGTTTTCATGTTTCTATAAAATATGAATAAGTGTTTTATCAAAAGTATTCTTTCTTATAAATAGTTGGTAAAATTACTATTTACCGGGTGGATGTATGTTGTATTATTGATATTAAATGTTTACAAAAAATGACACAATGGTAAGGTTTGAATTATTTTATCTTTTTTCGTGTTGGGATTATGTATTTATAATAAAGTTTTTTTTCTACATTTACAAATCTAACTTTTTGCTAATCAATATACAGATGAATATGAGCCTTTCAAGAAGAACCTTTATCAAGTCGAGTGTGATATCAGTGTTGGGAATTCCTTTTATGCAAGGATGCCGGTTTATTGACAGTAGAGAAAATGAAGATGACAGTTTGTTTATGCTGTTCCGGAACCCTCCTGTTACTTCCAAGCCGTTTGTCCGCTGGTGGTGGAACGGGGATAAAGTAACAGCTAAAGAGATTCTCCGTGAACTGGATATAATGAAAGCTGCCGGTATCGGTGGTGTCGAGATCAATCCGATCAGGTTTCCTGGCGGAGACGACCTGGGGATCCCGTCATTGGAATGGCTGAGTCCCGAATGGATAGAAATGGTGAAAACAGCTCTGAAAGGGGCTGAAGAACGTGGGATGATCTGCGATATTATCGTGGGATCCGGCTGGCCATTTGGCGGAGAATTTCTGCAACCGGAGGAGCAAACCCAATTAATGACACAGACGGCCCAGAAAGTAAAAGGCCCTGGTAAAATTCAGTTGAAGACAGCCGATTTGCTGAAAGATGCTTCTCCGCAAGTCGGTTCTAAGTATGAAGGATCGACCAGTGAATTACATTCATTGTGCTTGGCCCCTGTGGAAATGAATACATTCTCTCCGGGTAAAGACATTCCTTTTGAAAAAGGAGCGGAAGTGATCACTGTCGAATTGCCGGAAGGCGAACATATTCTGTATGCCCTGGTCAAGGTCACTGGTTTCCAGGCTGTGATTAATGGGGCTCCCGGTGCCGCCGGACCTGTTCTGAACCATTATAACCAGGTTGCGGTAGAGAAATTTCTGAATCGTATGTCGGATCATCTGTTCCCGGCGATTCAGGGTCTGAAAGGATTCAGGGCTATGTTCTGTGACAGTATGGAACTGGAAGGAGCGAACTGGTGTCATGACTTTGCAGAAGAATTTCAACGGCGTAGGGGATACGACGTAACTCCTTATCTGCCTTTTATCTTGTATAAAGTCGGGCATATGGGGCATGCGATCGAAGGAGCGGCAGCAACAACCCTCTCCGGAGAGGCGAAAGAAGAAGTCGATCGCGTTCGTTATGACTTTTTTGTCACCTGTATGGATATTGTCAGGGACCGTTTCCTGAAACCTTATACGCAATGGTGTAATAAATATAATTTTAAATCCAGGGTTCAGGCTTACGGCCGTGAATTCCATCCTCTGGAAGCCTCTCTGGAAGTCGATATTCCCGAATGCGAGACCTGGTTTTGGAATGCGGACAGTTGTGATAAGGATGCCTTTGTGAAGTCACCGACAAATACGAATGTGAATAAATTTGTGGCATCGGCGGCACATTATTCCGGTAAGAGACTGGTCAGCTGCGAGGAGATAACCAATACCAACAATGCATTTAATGCCTCGTTGGAAAAAATAAAGATGACGGGCGACCAGAGTAACCTTTCCGGTGTGACCCATTCGATCCTGCACGGTTTTAATTATAGTCCGCTGGAAGTGCCGTTCCCCGGTTGGATCATGTACGGTGCATTTCTGAACGAACGGAATAGCTGGTGGCCTTATTTCAATTTGTGGGCAACCTATAAAAGCCGTGTATCGACTGTCCTTCAGGAATCCGATTTCTTTGCTGATATTGCCGTGATGCATCCGCTGGCTGATATGTGGACGATACACGGACCACAGCGTGATCCGTTCCCCAGCCTGCATTATCCGTCTTATCAATATCATGTGTGGGAAGCAATCCATCAGAACGGAAATAGTTGTGACTACATAAGTGAGAATATCATTCAGCAAAGTAGTTTCAAGAAAGGCAATCTTGTTTTCAATAACAGGAAATATAATACATTGATGCTGCTGGAAGTTGAGTCGATGATGCCGACAACCGCAGAAACACTGGTTGAATTCGTTAAAGCCGGAGGTAAACTGATCTTTGTCGGTAAAGAACCTTATAAATCTCCCGGGTTTAAAGATCATCAGGCAAACGATGAAAGAGTCAGACAGGCGATCGGCCGGATCAGGGAATCTTATCCTTCGCAGGTATTTTCCGTAGAGGCTCCGGTTGAGATGATCCCATGGTTCCGCCAGGTACAGCAGCAATGCGGCATTGTTCCTTATATGAAGATCGATGCACCGAGTCCTTACATCAGCCAGATTCGTCACCAGACGAAAGATAAAGACATTTACTTTATTACAAATTGTAATCCGGAGGATGAAATACGGATACAGGCAACATTTGAGGCGAATGGCAGAACACCTTGGTTATGGAATCCGGAAACAGGCGAACGGACACCTTATCCGGTCTCTTCCGGTTCCACTTTACAGATCGACCTGGGGCCGGCCGCATCCAAACTGATTGTTTTTGAGGAAACGAAAGGCGCGAAGATCTCCATTCCGGCTTTGCCGCTTCAGAGTTCGTCTCCGGTCGAACTGAACGGATGGACGGTCAGAATGGCGCATATCAATGGCGAGTCGGCCAAACGTGAGCTGGATACGTTGGTGGACTTCTCTGCAAACCCGGAAACACAATCGTTTTCCGGCGACCTGTATTATGAAAAGACGGTCGATAATGCTGCAGGATTCAATTACCTGGATTTAGGGAAAGTATATGGCGTTTCGGAAGTAACCCTGAATGGGGAGAACCTGGGATGCAAATGGTATGGAAACCGTGTGTATCAGCTGCCGGAACATTTGGCTAAGGCACCGGTCAAATCATTGCAGATAAAGATCACGACAACCGTCGGTAATTATCTGAAAGCTACGCCCGAAAACAAAATAGGGCAGGCATGGACCCATCATCAGAAATGGGCACCGACAGGTATGTTGGGCCCCGTTAAATTAATGTAACATCAGGAATAAACGAATAATGAATAACAACTCTATAATGAGAAGAACAGGACTTTTGATCTGTCTCCTGGCTGGTTTTGCATGGTTTGCAGTAGCCGAGCCTTTACAGTTGAAGAAACTGACCTGCGAGTATGCGGAAAACCCGCTGGGTACGGATGCTCTTACCCCGGTGCTTGGATGGCAGTTGGAGTCGCAAGCCCGTAATCAGCTGCAATCGGCTTATGAGATACAGGTCTCTTTGAATGAAGACGACCTTCTGAATGGAAAAGGACTGGTATGGAAAAGCGGAAAGGTTAATAGCCGGCAGAATGTGAATATCACTTATGCCGGTAAGAAGTTGAAACCTTTCACCCGTTACTACTGGCGGGTTCGTGTCTATAATCAGGACGGCGAAGTTTCCGGTTGGAGCCGGACAGCCTGGTGGGAGACAGCTATGTTGTCTCCGGCAGATTGGAAAGCCGAATGGATCGCAGACGGCTCGAATGCGCCGGAAAAGGAAGAGGATTTCTATAAAGATGATCCCGCCCCGCTCTTCCGCAGGGATTTCCAATTGCGTAAACCGGTACGCGAAGCCCGTTTATATATAGCCGGTATCGGATATTACGAGGCCAGTGTGAACGGAAAACGTGTCGGTGACCATGTTCTCGATCCGGGTTGGACCAATTACGGGAAACAAATATTATATAGTACATATGATATTACTCCATTGATCGCCTCCGGAAAGAATACGGTTGGCGTTATGTTGGGAAACGGATTCTATAACCCACTGCCTATCCGCATTTTTCAGCCGTTAAGAGAATACCTGACTATTGGCCGGCCTTGTGTGAAGGCGCAGCTTCGTGTTCTATATACGGATGGTTCGGTAGAGACTGTCTGTACCGATGAAAGCTGGAAGACGGCTACTGGTCCGGTTATGCGCAATAATGTTTATTTGGGGGAACATTACGATGCCCGTAGCGAGATTCCCGGTTGGGATACCGGAACATTCGACGACAGCCGCTGGAAACAGGCTGTACTGGTACCGAAAATACCGGCCGGGCAACTGAGTGCCCAGATGCAGCCGCCTGTCCGGGTTCTTGAAGTCATTAAACCGGTCAGGATGACGGAGTGTCGTCCGGGAGAGTTTATATTCGATATGGGACAGAACTTTGCCGGTGTAGCACGTATCAAAGTAAGAGGTCCGAAAGGAACAACCGTGAAAATCCGTTACGGGGAAGATGTCTATTCGGATGGTAGCCTGAATGTCATGACCTCGGTTGCCGGGCAACAGAAGAAAGTCTGGAATGCCGACTGGAGCATGCCCGGACAGCCTCAGACGGCCTGGCAGGAAGATGTCTATACTTTGAAAGGCGAAGGCGAGGAAATATGGTCGCCCCGCTTTACATTCCACGGTTTCCGGTATATTGAAGTAACCGGGTGGCCCGACCGGCCGTCTCTGGCAGATATTGAAGGGGTTCGTTTGAGTGCGGATTTGCAGAAGGCAGGGTGTTTCGAATGTTCCAATCCGATGTTGAACCGTTTGGACAAAGTGCTTGATTATACATTTCACAGTAATCTGTTCAGTGTGCAGTCCGACTGTCCGGCACGTGAAAAGTTTGGTTATGGCGGTGATATCGTCGGTACTGCCAGGACATTCTGCTGGTTCTATGATATGGAGAATTTCTATCGGAAAGCCATTCAGGATTTTGCGAACGATCAGCGTCCCGAAGGCGGAATGACGGAAACAGCTCCTTATAACGGGATTGCTGCTGAGGGATTGGGTGACGATTCCGGTCCGGTCGGTTGGCAATTGGCTTTTGCTTTCATGCAGAAGCAGTTATACGAATATTACGGTGACCTGCGAACTATTAGGGCCTTTTACCCGGCTTTACGTAAACAGGTGGAGTTTCTCCGTTCGAAAGCGGAAGGGAACAGGATAAGGATGTGTATCAATGACCATGAAAGTCTGGAGGAACGTATTCCGGCCCTGTTCGCAACGGCCCATTATTATCATCATGTGATTTTACTGGCAGAGTTTGCTTCCCTGACGAAACAGACAAAAGATGTACAGATATATACTCAACTGGCTTCAGAGATAAAGGAGGCTTTCATAAAAGAGTTCCTGAAAGCCGGAACCGGGAAAGTAGGTAATTGTACCCAGGCAGCACAGGCTTTCGCCTTGTTCTATGACCTGATTCCGGAAAATGAAAGGGCGGCAGCTTTCGATATTCTGTTGCAGGCAATTGATAAGTGGAACGGGCATGTCGCTTCGGGCATCTTCGGAGTTCCCGCTGTACTTGAAGTGCTGCGTCTGAACAACCGGAATGATATAGCCTATGAAATGGTAACCAAGAAAGACTTTCCGGGTTGGGGCCATATGCTGGAATCCGGTGCAACTACATTGTGGGAAACCTGGAGGTATTCGGATAATGTCTTTTCACAAAACCATCCGATGTTCGGTAGTGTGGGCGAGTGGATGTACCAGTCTTTAGGCGGAATCACCCCGGCGGCCCCCGGTTTCAGTAAAATTATGATCAAGCCGCAGCCGGCTGGCGATCTGAACTGGGTGAATTGCAGCTATGAATCTGTAAACGGGACAATCGTAAGTAACTGGAAGAAGGAGGGAGATACCTTTGAACTTCGGGTAAAAATTCCGGCCAATACAACAGCGCAGATATGCCTTCCCTCGTCGACCGGTTCAAAGATAATGGAAAGCGGTTGTTCGTTGAATGTTATACAGGATATAAAAAATCTCGGCTATGTCGATGGCTTTACCTGTTTAGAGGTCGGATCGGGTGATTATACATTTGTAGTAGGGGATAAGTGATAGTACAGAATTTATCAAATTTGAATGTAGCGTCGTTCGCGAACCGCCCTTACGGTGTCAATGTAAGCCTGTAAGGCTTTAACAAACCAGCCCAGGGTTCTAACCCTGGGTTTATGAGAACTCGCTCCTGCCTTTCCGCCCTGTAAGGGCGGTACAAGATAAATATCAAGCCTTTTCGTCTTGTCGCACCCCTACAGGGTACCTCAGAAAGAGAAGGATTCAAGGGAGCCCAGGGTTAGAACCCTGGGTTAGTTTGTTACAGGCCTACAGCCTGAAGGCACCGTCACTAATTGGTTCATCTTATAATTAGCAGATAGCTCAATTATTTCTATATTCACTTATTTCCTCGGCATCCTCTCATCCCTCATCGCTGCATTATAGGCAAACCAGGCTACGATCACCGCATTATGACGTATATCGTCCAACACCAGACGGTCAGAGAAATCCTGTGTGCGGTGGGAATGGCGTCCCCATTCCATAGGGTCCTGGATGAATTGGAAAGCGGGGATTCCGGCATTGTCGAAAGGCACATGGTCGGTGCTTCCCACGCTCCGGTTTGAGACGGTGGTGAAACCTGTATCCAGGAAAGGTTGCATCCAGTCGATAAAGATCGAGTGAGCCATCAGGTTGTCCTGGGTGAATATCCCGCGGAACTTACCGGGACCGTAATCCGAATTGAAGTAGACTGATATTTTGTCATATTCTTTCTTTTTCTCCAATGTTTTCGGGTCTTGTACGAATTGCTCCACATATCCGGTAGAACCGTGCAATCCGACTTCTTCGCCACCCCAGAAAACAACCCGGATGGTCCGGCGGGGCTGGACACCGATTGTCTTGAGGATACGCATGGCTTCAAGCATGGCGATAAAGCCCGCACCATTGTCGCCGGCGCCCGGGCTCATGTGGAAGCAGTCGAGGTGGCCGCCGATAATGACCAACTGGTCTTTCAGTTTGGGGTCGGTACCGGGTAGTTCGGCTATGACGTTATATATTTTGCGGTCGGATTCGAACTTGACGGCAATGTCGACTTCCATCTCCACCTTTTCGCCGTTTTTGATCAGGCGTTCCATCAGGCCGTGGTTCTCGCAGGAGATATTCAGTTCGCAGGGGACGGGACCGGCTTCTTCCAGTTTGTGGAAATTCAGTCCCGGTACGCTGTAACTGCCCGATTCATGAATGATTACAGCCGGTTCTTCCTGATGGACGAAACTGAGTATTTCTGCATAAGACAGTTCGCTGCCTCGATGGCTGGGGCAGGACGTCGCCGGCGTGGTTGTACTTGGGTGATTGGATACTCGGCGGTTTGTTTCAGGGATTCTTCGGTGTGGCGGCGTGCCATCGGTTCGAAGCTGATTTGGTATTCCGTGACGGAAGGCATCAATACGATTTTGCCTTTTAATGTTCCTTTCAAAGCCTGCAACTCCTGTCGGTCTTTGGCTGTGATCAGTGTCACTTCGCCTTTGGCAGGGCCATTGGTGCCGTTGGTCCAGGCAACGGGGGCGGGGAAGATCGGGATGTAGTAGGGGACGGTCATGGCGGCATAAGCCTTTTGTATGTCCCAGCCACCCCGGGGCCAGTCGCGGGCAAATTCAATGCGGGGGTTGGATAACCCGTATTCCTCCATCATTTCTTTTGCCACTTTATAGCCTCTTTCCATTCCGTCGGAACCGGTCAGGCGTGGACCGGCATAGTCCAGCAAACGGTAGGAAAGCCGCTCTATATCGGAGTTCAACCGTTCTTCCTGTTTGATCTTTTGGGCGATGGACAGGTCGATCTTTTCATTCTGAGCCATAACGGATGACGCCCCGATCATCAAAACAATCAATAAGCTTCTCATTTCTATCTCTTTAAAGTTTCACATAAGTATTATCTGCCGATAAGCTCTTCAAAGATAGTAAATCTGTGTTTCAGGGAAGCTGATTGCCTGAGAATGTGTAAAATTATTTGTTCAGCGCCTTTATCAGGTCTGAGCCGGCGCGGAACTTGACGGAGGTACGCGGCTTGATCATCACAGGCTCTCCGGTCTGTGGATTCCGGGCGGGGCGTTCGGTCTGCTCCCAGGGCAGGAAGGTACCGAATCCCTGGAATACGACCGTATCTCCCTCTTGCAGGGCTTCGGTGGTATTGTTGATGAAGGAGTTGAGTACCGCCTTTATCGCTGCTCTCGTCATGCCGGTGTCTGCGGCTATTTGTCCGATCAATTTACTTTTATTCATATACTACAGGTTTAAATCGTTTTTAAAACAAGTGTTCGGGATACTTGGCTGGAGACGTAGTTCTGCGGTAGAAGCAGGGTATAACTTTTCAGCATAATATCCTTTAAATCGGTATAAATACTCCGTTTTCGGGAGTATGGTTTACTTCTTTTTGTTCTTTGATATTAGTTAATATAAATTGTTCACTCTCTGTTCTTCACCCTCAATCAGTGGATTAACTACCGTATTACCGGAAATACAGCGTATTCGATAATTTGTAGGAGGCCATTTCCTCTGATTTAATGGAGTTCGTTAAGAACTCAGGAAAATGAATGTTGCTATAGAAATAATGGAGTTATCCATGAAACAGAAAGATTTAATTGTTGCAGGTTAATTTGCCGTCTGCTTTAGCTGACGGTTTACAAGCCATTTCTCTCTTTTAGGCTTTAGCCACATTTCTCTTAAATAGAAAGATATAAAATGAGACTAAAGTCCAAAGATATACATCCTTTACTAATCCGTCAGCTAAAGCAGACGGCAAATAAACCTGTAACAGCCAAGTCACTTAATTAAAAACTGCTTATTTCCGACAGGATTTCCCCCTGTTTCCTCCCCAGCCAATTCTCTTGTGGTACTTTTACGGAATCCGGCTTTATCGCATTATCCTTGGTGAAAGAGGAGAAAAAGAGGACAAAAGATGAATTTTATCGCATGTTTGATTGCGTATCCTTTGTATTTATTATCTTTGCCTCCATTAATAACAAAGTTCTTAACGAACTCTGTCCATTTTCCCTTCACAACTCCATTATCGGACATACTGTTCATTATCGGACACTATTCTTTTGCGTTACGCTCAGAAAATCAATGATATATGTTTTTGGCATAGCTTTTGCCTGTAGCATGGCAAAACATATATTACGATGAAAAAGATCTATATAGCCATTACTTCTTTATTGCTGACATGCTTTGGTTTACAGGCCGAAGAACAAGATAATGTAGTCCGTCTGACCTTGAAAGATGCCATTACGCTGGCACAACACCAGTCGGTCGATGCGGCTGTGGCCCTGAACGAATTAAAGACGTCTTACTGGGAATACCGTACCCATGTCGCCGACCAGTTGCCGGAGGTTAATTTTAAAGGAACGCTCCCCAGCTACAGCAAGCAATATTCGCGTTACCAGCAATCGGACGGAACCTATGCTTTTGTGCAGGACAATAACCTGTCGATGGACGGAGCGATCTCTATTGACCAGAATATCGCTCTGACAGGCGGTAAGATCTCGTTGAACTCTTCTCTTAATTTCTCCCGCCAGTTGGGACATGGCGCCTTCAATGAATATATGAGTGTCCCGGTCGGCCTGACCCTGACGCAACCTATCTTCGGCGTGAACGACCAGAAATGGAACCGCCGCATCGAACCAGTCCGCTATCAGGAAGCAAAAGCCGCTTATATTGAAAGCGTAGAGGGGGTAACTATCTCGACGATCGCTTACTTCTTCAATCTTCTGCTGGCGAAAGAAAACCTGGCAACGTCTGTGCAGAATCTGGATAACGCAAATAAACTGTATGATATCGCTATCGCGAAACGCAAGATCGGTCACATCTCTGAAAGTGAACTGATGCAATTGAAATTATCCGCTTTACAGGCGAAAGGTAAGTTGACGGAAGCGCAGTCGAACTTGAACGCCAAAATGTTCCAGCTACGTTCTTTCCTGGGATTGAGCGAAGATGATGTGATAGAACCGGTCATCCCCGAATCTGTCCCCGACATGCGGCTGGTCTATCAGGAAGTACTGGGGAAAGCCCAGGAAAACAACTCGTTTGCGAAACGCATACTGCGCGAACAACTTGAGGCCGATTATGCAGTAGCGACGGCCAAAGGGAAACGCCGCGATATCAACCTGTTTGCTTCCGTGGGATATACGGGAAAAGACCGTGATTTCAGTGGCGCTTACAATCCGCTGAAAGATAACCAGGTGGTGGAAGTCGGTTTCAGCATCCCTTTGCTGGACTGGGGAAAACGGAAGGGAAAGGTTAAGGTCGCCGAATCCAACCGCGAAGTGGTACTCTCTAAAAACCGTCAGGACCAGATGACTTTCAACCAGAATATCTTCTTGCTGGTGGAGAACTTCAACAACCAGGCTGCCCAGTTGGAAATCGCGGAAGAAGCCGATGAGATCGCCCAGAAACGCTATCAGACATCTATCGAAACATTTATGATCGGCAAGATCAATATTCTCGACCTGAATGATGCCCAGCAATCGAAAGATGATGCCAAACAGAAGCATATACAGGAATTGTACGGTTTCTGGAGTTATTTCTATAATGTCCGCAGCGTGACGCTTTACGATTTTCTGAACGACCGTAATCTGGATGCCGATTTTGAGGAAATTGTCAGAAAGTAGGTAACTTATTCGTATCTTTACAAACGCAATTAAAGAAACCTATATGATATTAATTATTGATGATGACGCAGCTGTCCGTTCTTCGCTTACTTTTTTGTTGAAGCGGGCAGGCTTTGAACCGGAAGCTGTTCCGGGGCCTGAAGAAGCGTTGGTTATTGTGCGCCGGGAAGCGCCCCAACTGATTCTGATGGATATGAACTTTACCTTGACTACGACGGGAGAAGAAGGAATACAGCTATTAAAACAAGTAAAGATATTTCAGCCGGATGTCCCGGTGATCTTAATGACCGCCTGGGGCTCCATTTCGCTGGCTGTGCAGGGTATGCAAGCCGGCGCTTTCGATTTTGTGACCAAGCCCTGGAACAACCTGGTGTTGCTGAAGTCGATCCGTACGGCTCTGGAACTGAATGAGCAGAAGAAGATGCAGAAATCTCCGTTGAACCGGAATGATGCGGACAGTAAATTCCATTTTGAGAAGATTGTCGGACAGAGTGATGCGCTGATGGATGTGCTGGGAACCGTTTCCCGCATAGCACCGACTAATGCTTCGGTGCTGATTACCGGTGAAAGCGGGACAGGCAAGGAACTGATTGCGGAAGCGATCCATGCCAATAGCCCCCGTATGAAAGAGGCTTTCGTCAAGGTCAACCTGGGAGGATTGTCACAGAGCCTTTTTGAGAGCGAGATGTTCGGTCATAAGAAAGGTGCGTTTACGGATGCCTATATAGACCGTACCGGACGTTTCGAAATGGCAAACAAAGGAACTATCTTCCTGGATGAGATAGGTGACCTGGAGTTGTCCTGCCAGGTAAAACTATTGCGTGTATTGCAGGACCAGACATTTGAAGTGTTGGGCGACAGCCGTCCCCGGAAAGTGGATATCCGGGTGGTGAGTGCTACCAACTGCAACCTTCCGGAAATGGTTGCCGCACGTACGTTTCGCGAAGACCTGTTCTACCGTATCAATTTGATCACGATCCATCTGCCCGCCCTTCGCGAGCGGAAAGACGATATTCCTCTGCTGGCCCGTTATTTTGCCGATAAGCAGTCGGAAGTCAACGGTTTGCCTAAAGTCACTTTCTCTTCGGATGCCGTAAGTTTCCTACAACGTCTTCCGTACCCCGGAAATATCCGTGAATTGAAGAACCTAGTGGAAAGAACGATGCTGGTATCCGGTAAATCGTTGTTGGATGTGTCCGATTTTGAAGGACAATGCCTGAACCTGGGGAACAAACAGGCCGTGAGAAAAGGCGGAACCGTCAGTTTTGAGGGGATGACGCTGGACGAGATTGAAAGACAGACCATCCTTCAGGCTTTGGATACACATGAGGGAAATCTCTCGCATGTCGCATCCGCTCTGGGAATCAGCCGGGCAGCCTTATACCGCCGGTTGGAGAAATACGGAATACCTACCGATAAATAAATGATATTCGAATGAGGATAAAAGGATTGTTCTGGATATTGACCGGGTTGCTGCTGACTATTCTGGCAGTTATCACTTACCATGTCTTCTATAATTATTCTTCCTTCATGTTCTTTGTTGTGGAAGGTGTTGTCCTGGTCACGATCTTGTACCTTTTCCTTTTTTACCGGCGTATCATCAAGCCGTTGGATATTATCGGCAATGGTATGGAGTTGCTGAAAGAGCAGGACTTCAGTTCCCGCCTGAGCCGTGTCGGGCAGAAGGAGGCCGACCGTATCGTGGACATCTTCAATAAGATGATGGAACAGTTGAAAAACGAACGCCTGCATCTGAGGGAACAGAATCATTTCCTGGATTTGCTGATCAATGCTTCTCCTATGGGAGTGATTATGCTGAATCTGGATAATGAGATCATATCGCTGAATCCCGCTGCCCGCAAGATGTTCGGACAACCTTTGTCGGTCGATTTCGCCGGAAAATCTTTTACAGAGATAGATTCCCCGTTGGCAGTGGAGTTGGCGCGTATTCCTTTGTATGAATCGCAGACTGTTCGCCTGAACGATGCCAATATATATAAATGTACGCATTCCTCTTTTGTCGACCGGGGATTCCATCACTCATTCTATCTGGTGGAAATACTGACGCAGGAAGTATTTAAGGCAGAAAAGAAAGCCTATGAAAAGGTAATCCGCATGATAGCCCATGAGGTAAATAATACAACTGCCGGTATTATATCTACATTGGATACGTTGGAATCCACTTTCAGCGAGATGGAAAATACGGAAGATATATGCGACGTGTTGCGTGTTTCCATCGAACGCTGTTACAGCATGAGTCATTTCATTACAAACTTTGCCGATGTGGTGCGCATCCCTAAACCGCAAATACGTAACCATGAATTAAATACGGTGGTGACTTCCTGTAAGCGGTTTATGGAGACGGTTTGCCAGAACCGCAACATCCAAATCATTATGGAGCTGGATGAAGTGTCTCCTGTCGTGCGGCTGGATAGTTCGCTTTTTGAACAGGTGCTTGTCAATATTATAAAGAATGCCGCCGAGTCGATCGGGCGCGACGGCAAGATTTACATACGTACTTCACGTAACCCTGTCTGCCTGGAAATAGCAGATACCGGCAAAGGAATAGACAAAGAAACTGAAAAGAAGCTGTTCAGTCCTTTCTTCTCCACCAAACCGAACGGGCAGGGGATCGGCCTGATCTTTATACGCGAAGTATTGCAGAAACAGAACTGCTCTTTTTCCCTGCGTACTTATACGGACGGTTTGACAAGGTTCCGTATATTGTTTGAATAAACCGGGAACAACGTCTATTCCTTGAATGAATAGACGGCTGAGATATTGATAATGTCCTGATGTAGCGGAAGCGTCCAGACAACTGTATTGTCCGGAGTTACTTCTACCAGTAGTGGTTGCGATTTGTCTTTACTATGTCCGTTCCAGTTGCTTATCAGCGTGTTTCCGTTGTCATACCGGACCAGTTCGGCAACAAACAACAAAGAGATGTTCTGTAAGTCGTCGCTTCCGACTTTTCTGACAATCTGTTTGCCGGCAGGGTCTATCTCCACGAAATTATGTGCATCGCCGCAGGATACCAGCCAGTTTCCGTTTTTCAGTATCTGGATGGCGAAGGGATTGCCACCGCATTCGACCCTGTTGATAATTTCCTTTTCTTTAGTCATTTCAACTACTTCCCCTTTTCCCATCAGTGGTATCAGGTAAGTGTTTTGCGGTGTCTTTACAATCTGGCGGAACTGGTCGTGCACACCGGTGATGCTGGTGTCAAACTCAATCTCTTCGACAGGATGACCTTGCGGGTCGAGTTCGATGATGCGGGAAGGGGTGCCGCAGATTGCTAGCATGTAATGGCCGGAAGGCAGCTGGGTTGCGGTGAATAATTCTTCCCCTTTCTTCGCTTTGAAGTCCCACACCGTCTGCTGGTCACGGGTAATCATCCGGGCACCGGAAGTGTAGGCATACAGGATATTTCCTTCCCTGGTTATTTCAACATCGTTGCAGTCTTCCCCTTTGTTAAGCGGGTGACTCCATTCTATCTCTCCTGTTTTTTTGTCGAGAATTGCTACTTGTTTCCAGCCACAGCCGGAAACAAGCAACTTTTCTCTGGTATTGCTGCACGAGCAACAAGTGCTAATTACTACTACAATGCAAAACAGATATTTAAAATAGCGTTCTATCATTCTTCAGTCATTACTACACGGAATCCAACATTATATACTTTCTGATATTCACGGTACGGCAGGCGGAAAGAAGATGTCGAACGGTAAGGACGGTCGTACCAGGAACCTCCGCGTACAACCCGTTTGCCGTTTTCTGAAGACAACTCGTTTCGTCCGTCATTTTCGTTGTACGGGTAAGGCAGATAGGAAGACAAGGTCCATTCCCATACATTTCCGTGCATATCGAACAAGTCCCATGGGTTGCGGACGTAACGTCCTACCGGTTCGGAGATGAAACCTCCGTCGTTGTAAGTCGTGTCGCGTGGGATCCAGTCGTCGTATTTGTTGGGATTCTCTACCACCATGGCGCTTTCGTAGAATTTATAAGCGGTGCAGGCGGCGAACTCTTTCAGCTTGATGTCTCCCAGGTTGGCATAGCGTGAGAAATCGGTCGACATATCACCATACCAGAAAGGCGTATCGCTTCCGGCACGGCAAGCCCATTCCCATTGCGCTTCGGTTGGAAGCGAGAACTTCATACCTGTCTTTTCGGATAACCATTTGCAATACTCCATCGCTTCTTGCCAGGAGATGCGTACGGCCGGTTGGTCGGGATGGTTCATGGAATAGCCTTTGCGTCCGAACTGGTAGCCGTGGCGGTGTTCGTCGCGACTATCGTGTGCCGGGTTATAGGCCCTGAACTGTGCGTTAGTGATTTCGAAACGTCCCATCCAGAAAGGTTTGTCTACCTGTACGATTGTCTGGGGCAATTCGTCCGGATGCCGGTCGCTACCCATGATGAAGGAACCTGCCGGGATTTTCACCAATTCCAAAGTAATACCGTTACCCAGCGGGATGCTTTTCTGGAAGTTACCTAATGCCAATTGCTTCCATTGCGTGTTGTCCCATTGTGCGTATGATTTTTCGGTTGGGTTATAAAGAGGCCATTTAGCCAGCAGGGTATCGCCTAAAAGTTTCTGTTCCTTTTCAAATCTGACGGGTTCTATATTCTGTGGGATTTCCGGTAACCATTCGGCTGTCGATTCCGGGGCACCGAACATTTCGCGGTATAATTCCCGAAGTTCATTACTCTTTTCTGCATCTTCAAACTTCGGAATGTCAGAACGACGTCCGTGGAAAGGAGCATTGAAGTCTATCCAGCAGGCAAGCTTCTCCATAGACTCTTTATCCAGTTTAACGCCGTAATGCCCTTTCTGGAGAATCTGCATCAGTTCGGTCTGATCGGCATGTACGTCCATCGGAACCAGCATGTGCATATCGCTCTCAATACCCGGCCGACGTACGTAACGGTGCAGGTTGGCATACGAAAGTGTAAAATGTCCGCCGTTTTTCCAGGCTCTTCCCGATATGTTTGAAGTCCAGTCATTAATCCATTTGTCTCCTTTCAGGTACGGCTTTCCGGGTTTGTCCTGATTATGGCAGGAGATACAATATTTATCCAAAACGGGTTGTACTTCGTGACGGTAGCTGAATCCTCTCTCTTTTCCGTACCATTCTTTGATGGCTTGCGGTTTTTGCAGGGATGCTTTTGTCCGCTTCGGAATGGCTATTGTTGATTTTTCTTCATGGCAACCGATACAAGAGACCGTTTCGCCCGGCATTCCGGTAAACCAGCTTCTCATAATCTGTAATGCTTTTCCCTCTGCATCCAGCGGTTGTACGAATACGGCCGTATTGGCAGGGATTGTGAACATGGCCGAGCCGTCTTCTTCAACATCCACTTCGCCCAGGATTCGCTTGATGTCCCACGGTCCGTCCATACCAATAGTGCCCAGCAATCCGCCCTGACCCCACGGGCTGAAGCTGAAAGAGCCGATGCGTAGTTTCTTTACTGTACCACGTGGAATACCTTTTAGTCCTTCACCTTCATAAATATCTTGCAGGAAAACAGTGGAAGTTGAAGATGCCAGATTGATACGGTCGGGAATTACATTCGGTGATTTACGACTGTCCATCAACACCGGTTCAAGATAAGCTACGTTCTCCTCTTCAGCAATCAGAGTACGGTTATCGAACGTGTCGACCAGATAAAGTCCCCACAAGCTTTCCGGGTTTTCCTTCATGGAAACCAAAAAGTATGTATCGTTCAATGGATACGGTTGCAGGAACTGCGGCCATATACCGTCGGGCAGGCGGTCGCGAACGACAGCTTCCACTTTTCTGCCGGCATACGGGATTTCGGCAACGACTCCGTCCGCTTCGTGGCGGCCTTTATTGGTATCGATGATCAGCATGCGTCCGCTGCGCGAAACGCTGTGATGACCGGAGGCTATGCCAACCACGGCTGATGGTCGTCCCGGTATGGGGCGAGCATTGAAGAATGAAGTCGGAAAGTAGGAGTTGGAACCATAGAAAGCCGATTGTGTGGTGCCGTCCGGATTCATGGTAAACAGCAGGCGCGAATTGGAATGGGGCAGGTCAGCATACTCCCAACGCTGGTAGAGCACGGTACCGTTGTCCATCATGACCGGTCCCCAATTGCTGTCCTGGTCGTATGTCAACTGACGGGTTTGTTTTGTTTTTGGATCATACAGGAATAGTCCGCACATTTTATTTCCTCCATCTGTACAAGGCAGTCCGAGGAAGGTACCTGTCGAACAGAAGATGTATCGTCCGTCCGGTGTATAGCAACCGTCGAAGCTGTCGAAATCTTTATATGTATCCGGGGTTAGTTGTTGGGTTTTACCTGTGGTCAGGTCGAGTTCGAACAGATGCCAGCGGTCGGAGGTGCCGATGGAAGAAAACATTAGTCTTTTCCCGTCGAAGTGCGGTTCCGGGTCGGTGATGATTTTTCCGTCTTCCGGTTTGTACAGGAGCGATTGTTTTATTTTATCCGGATTGACGGTCAATGAAACAAACTCGTTGGTCCAGCCTGCTTTCGGATTTCCAATCTCCGAATTATTCTGAAAATTGGAAGGGGCGATGCCCAGTTGCCCGCTCATGGCTGTACGGGCCTTATCGCCCAGCGTCCGGCGGATGGCTACCACCTGTTTGTCTGCTAGCAAAGGGTTAGCCAGCAGGGCAGCGTCCAGTTGTTTCAACAGTTTCTTTGCCTGTTTTTCCGCTTTGGGGTCTTTGGCCTTCAAACCGCTGATAAGTGTTTCCTTATCGGTTTTCAGTTCGTTGAGCGCTTTCTCCCAATCTTTATCGGGGCGGTAACTGTCGGGATATTTCTTTTTCAGGTTATCTATTGCCGATTTGTATTTTTCCGGTGAGTAATAGGTAAGCCTGTTAATCAGGCTTTGCCAGGAGTCCTGCGCCGAAAGGAGGAACGGACTACATAGTCCGGACACGATAAGTAATGCTGTTATAAGCCGTTTCATAGTGTAATTAGAATTATGTGATAAGATGAAGTTTAGTAATTACAAAAGTAAAGGCTATTCGGCTATAATCTTTGACAAAATAAGATGAATACTTTGCATAATCCGATATTGTGCATTTAAATATTATTCCTATATTTACACCGGTTAACTAATAAATGTCTGATATGCTTGTTTCTTATTCTCCATACGACCTGTCGTTGCCCTTGCTTTATGCCGACTATTCCCGGGTTGAAACCTGGTGGAATTATCAGGATGTCATCAGTCCGTTTTACCGACTTTACCTGATTACGAAAGGGAAAGGAAAAGTCTATATTAATCAGAAGGGATACGAATTATTGCCCGGGCAACTTTTCCTTATACCAAGTTTGCTTTCCATAGTTATGAATGTGATGATTTTATGGAGCATTATTATATCTGTTTTTTCGATGAGACGAAAGGAGGGAAAGGTATCAGCAATCCGATGAAAATGGATTTGCAGGTCGAGGCTACCCCGATGGATTATTCCCTGATGGAACGTTTTCTGGCGCTGAACCCGTATAAGTCGTTGCCGACGTCCGACCCGAAGCATTATGATAACGACAGGAATATTTATACCCGGGAAGATGAGGTTTCGGTTTCGACATTCTCCAACCTGGTGGAGAGTAGCGGTATCCTGCTGCAACTGTTTTCCCGCTTTATAACGGAAGAGTGTTTGCTTTCACCGGAGGCGAACAGCTTGTATGAAAAACTGGATGTGGCTATACAATATATAAATAAGCATCTGGACAAGCGTATCTCTGTTTCGGTCTTGGCTGATTTGATGTGTATTACTCCCGACCATTTCTCCAAAGTCTTTAAACGGATTATTGGCATGCCCCCTTGCGAATATATCCAGATGAAACGAATCGAACGGGCACAAACTTTACTGCTTACTTCCCATATGTCGATTATCGAAATTGCGGAAAAAGTAGGCATCACCAATCTTTCTCAGTTTTCCCGCTTGTTCTCAAAAATGGTCCGTTGTTCCCCGAGAGAGTATCGTGTGAAACAATTCAATGAATTGAAGTCGGATAATCATCCTATGTGAGTTGATGTGTTACATGCCCGATTATGCCGTATATAAGGTAGGGACACGAACTTCTACTGATGTCAAAAAAAGGATTATCTTCGAAAAAAGGATGTAGGCAGTGTTCTTTTTCGTACTTTTGTCAGAGTCATTATCCGGTTAAAATAAAAAATGTATGAGCAGTAAGATTTACCCCATCGGCATACAGAACTTTGAAAGTCTTCGCAAAGACGGTTATTTCTATATAGATAAAACGGCGTTGATCTATCAGATGGTGAAAACAGGACGTTATTACTTCCTGAGCCGTCCGCGCCGCTTTGGTAAAAGTCTGATGATTTCCACCCTCGAAGCCTATTTCCAAGGAAAGAAGGAACTGTTTGAGGACCTGGCAATGGAAAAGCTGGAAAAGGATTGGATAAAGCATCCGATACTGCATCTGGATCTCAATATCGGGAAATATGATACACCGGACAGCCTTGATAAAATCCTGAACGAAGCTCTTCTGAATTGGGAAATTCTTTATGGTACAGGCCCTGGAGAGGTTACTCTTGCCTTGCGTTTCAAAGGTGTTGTGAAACGTGCCTGTGAGCAGACCGGCCAGCGCGTTGTTATCCTTGTAGACGAATACGATAAACCTTTACTGCAAGCCATAGGTAATGAGGCTTTACAAAAGGAATACAGGAATACCCTGAAACCGTTTTATGGCGTGCTCAAAACAATGGACGGTTGCATCAAATTCGCTATATTGACAGGTGTCACGAAGTTTGGTAAGGTAAGCGTTTTCAGTGATCTGAACAATTTAATCGATATTTCGATGGATGAACGTTATGTCTCTTTGTGCGGAGTAACTGGGCAGGAGATACGTGATAACCTGAAAGAAGATTTGCAAGAACTGGCTGATAAGCTGAAAATGAGTTACGAGGAAGCGTTTGCCGAATTGAAGAAACGTTATGACGGTTATCATTTTGTGGAAAATACTGAGGTATCTATAATCCATTTAGTTTATTGAATACCTTTTACAAGATGAAGTTTGGTAGTTACTGGTTTGAAACAGGCACCCCTACCTACCTTGTGGAATTATTGAAACGCAGCCACTATGATCTGGAACGTATGGCACATGAAGAGACTGATGTCGATGTGCTGAATAGTATTTATGGCGATGAGCAGCCTATCCCGGTCATTTTCCAGAGTGGTTATCTGACGATAAAAGGGTATGACGAGGAATTTGGCCTTTATCGTCTCGGTTTTCCCAATGAAGAGGTGGAAGAAGGTTTTATCAAATTCCTGATGCCTTTCTACACACGGTTTAATAAGATTGAAGCTCCGTTTGAGATACAGAAATTTGTCCGCGAGATACGTGCTGGCGAGATCGATACCTTTTTCCGCCGCCTGCAAAGTTTCTTTGCTGATACGCCTTATGAGTTGGTAAAAGATCTGGAACTGCATTATCAGAATGTGCTCTTTATCGTCTTCAAACTGGTTGGCTTTTATGTAAAAGCGGAATACCATACATCCTATGGCCGCATCGACCTTGTCCTGCAAACAGATAAATACATTTACGTCATGGAGTTTAAACTGGATGGCACGGCAGAGGAGGCCTTGCAGCAAATAAACGAAAAACAGTATGCACAGCCCTTTGAAGCGGATGGACGTAAATTGTTTAAAATAGGTGTCAATTTCAGTGCGAAGATCCGTAATATCGAAAAGTGGATTGTAGAGTGACTGAGTAAAAGAGTGAAATAAATACGTCCGGCCAAATGAGGTATTCAGTTTTACCTCTTTTGCCGGACGATTTGTGTATTGTTGTTATTTATTAAGTTTTATCACTTCCGGAGTCCCTTTGGTAATGTAACGGATGATTACTTCGGGAGCGTCTTCACTGGTCTGCTCACAGGAGAAGGCTACGGCAGAAGAACCTGCGGGAAGTACGGCATTTCCCTGGGGCTGCACTTCGCTGATTACATTATAGTTCTTATCGGTTACTACGGCCTTACCGTCGAATGTGTAAAGCAGATACTGGCGGTCTGAAATCTCGCAGGGGAACTTAATCACCCCTTGAGGTGTGGTGAATGACGGGTCTTTGATGGTTCCGTCTCCCTCTACTTTCAGGCGGATGGCATATGTGCTTTCATAAGGACTGCTCCATGACCAGTCGGCACCGCCCGGTTGTCCCGGTTGCATTTCGGACAGGTTGCACCGGAAATGTTTGGATATATAGAGCGGATACAGGTTGTAGTTCTGTTCGTCTGTTTTTTCCAGGTGCCATTCTGTCTGAGGATCTCTCAGACGGGCTTTCTGCTCGTCCGTGAATGCTTCTGCTTCGCGCAGCTTATCCCAGTTTTTAATCGCTTCCAGTAATTTATCGATTTGTCCGTGACGGCGCAATGTGTTACTGTTGATTGTCATCGCATAACCGGCATCGAAACCGGCTGATTCGGATAATGCCCATTCCAGGTCTTCGAGGGAAGAACATTCGAAATTACGGTCGGCCAGACGGATCAGGAACCAACCCAGCATACGCGGGAACAGGTTGCGGTGGAAGAATGACTGGTTCTTGATACGGTTTTCAACCTGGCCGGTGCGCATCGCTTCACCCCAGGGTTCGCCCCAGTTCATACGGGTATGGATGTGCCATAAGTTGTGGCTGAGGCGGCTGGCGTCGTTAAGCACATTCTGGTCGAGCTGGTTGTAGAAGCGATAGACGAAACGGTTGTTTGCATATTCGTCCTGACCGGTATAGGAACATCCTTCCAAACCGTCGAAGGATATCTGGCGGATACCTGTTTTATTCATTATCTCAGCCAGGCGGTCAGCGTATTTGTCTTGCAGGACCAGATCAGGGAAGAGGGTTTTGTAAGGGTAGTCCCAGAGTTTGTACAGCGGTGTTTTCTGTGAATGGCTGGCGGCTGTTGTTCCCCAGGCGCCTCTTTTACAGTTTTTCAACAGAATGTTTTCTCCCTGCTCTTCTGTTGTGCCGTAAGTAATCAGCTCTTTATCGATCTGAAGGGTGTTGAGCGTCATCGGCATGGAGAACAGGTCCGACTTTTTGACTGTAATGTCGGTCTGGTCTTTGTTCAGGTCGGCTGTCAGGGTGAGTATGCCTTGTTTCAGCAAGTGGTCGGAAGGAATCGGTGTTACATAGGCGTCGTTTGTAGTCGTGAAGTTACTGAGTGTATGGACACCGACAGCGATACCCTGTGCCTTTGCCTTGTCTACCATCTTCTTTACGCCTTCATCCCCGCCTTTGGTGAATTTGGGGTCCCAGTTGAAATGTCCCCAGTCCAGGAACGGGTCACTATGGTAAACATATTCGAAACCGGCAATCTTAGCCTTGTCCAGGATCATATCAAAATTGTCTTCCGAGAAATCAGAGATCAGATAAGA
Organism: Parabacteroides sp. AM58-2XD; assembly: GCF_003463685.1. Taxonomy (NCBI): domain Bacteria; kingdom Pseudomonadati; phylum Bacteroidota; class Bacteroidia; order Bacteroidales; family Tannerellaceae; genus Parabacteroides; species Parabacteroides sp. AM58-2XD. The sequence continues at coordinate 1,194 of NZ_QSDP01000048.1, read as the reverse complement.
TTTCATGGCTGCGCGGGCTGTTTTCCCCCATTCGCCGTCGAACATCGGGTGGGGAAGTCCCTGCTCGATTTCAATCTCGCCGATACGGGCCAGCGCGTCTGTATTCTTACAGCCGAAGAAGGCTATTTTTGAACCTTTTATCAGTCCGTCTTCCCCTTCGACCGGGAGGACCAGTGATTTCTGTATTTGCTGTACTTTGCGATATTCCTGTTTGTTTCTTCTGCGGGCGGAGAAATGGAATACCGTCCCGTCAGAAATATCGGCGGCTGCCAGTTTGAAGTCAGGGATGCTGGCTACCGACAGTTCAGCAGATTTTCCTTTATAACCGTATGTGCTGGTAATCAATTGTCCGTATTCGTCAGGGATGCCGGCATTCGTTTTAATGTTCAGCGCCTGTATACCGAAAGCAACACCGTTACCCTGCGCAACGCCGACTACGTCTCCAACAACTTCATTGATCGTAACGGCCAACGGGCCGAACAGCAATACGTCGTATTTTTCCGGAATATTTGCTACCTCCAATGTGATGCAGACATCGCTTTCCTTATGTTTTAGTGTGATTGTGCCGCCGTCGGACATCGTTAGTTTAAGTTGGTTTCCGCTGGCGCTCATTTTGGACGGTGTTATGAGTTTGTTGTCTGTGCAGGCCGTTACGAGCGGATATTTACCCGTGTGAAGAATGTCCTTGCCTTCTACCTGGATAGAAGAAAAGTAACCTTCATTGTTTATCCCTATCTGGGTGGAACGGGTTTTCAGATTTACATGCTGGGCCCTGGTCTGAAAAACCAGCACGAAGGCAAAAAGCAGCACTAGTCTGCCAATTACAGAGAGTTGTTTCATGTTCGTTCGTTTAAAGTGTTTATCTATTTTTATTTCACCGATTGATGATTCTTATTTGCTTGTTGTTGAGTCTTCGGGCAAAAGACGAGCGAAGATAATAGTTTTTCTTTATACATGAAAAGCATCTGATCCTGAATGCAGGGCAACCGCACCAAAATTTCTATTAAAATATGTTTTGTGGCATAAATCATTAAAATATTTCAAAAAAAGTTGTGTAATTGGGGAATAAAGGTAATCTTGCAGATAGAAAAGTCTTAACTATGAAAATAGAACCTTAACGACTGGATTTTTTACGTGAAGATTTTGCAAACCAAAGTCTCTTGACTATGATTCGTGAGATCTTATAAGAGGTCT
>NZ_QSDP01000047.1:0-49756 GCF_003463685.1 Parabacteroides sp. AM58-2XD | reverse complement strand
ACCAACCATAATAACTTCATTTCTTTCATTTAACAAAAAAGTATGCAACATTGTATTTGACGGCAAATGAGAATTATTCACTGAAAATACATTCGCTTTATCTATAAATCATATATATCTGCGTTTTGTAATGGACTACCAACCATAATAACTTCATTTCTTTCATTTAACAAAAAAGTATGCAACATTGTATTTGACGGCAAATGAGAATTATTCACTGAAAATACATTCGCTTTATCTATAAATACCGGATAATAGAAAGTATTTGTTTTAAGCATAAACTCAACCATATCCAATTCTTCTCGTTTAGGTGCGAAAATAAAATAATATTTCATTTTCGCACCATATATATTCGTCGTACTTATTATCCTATTCCATAAATACAACTCATTCAATGCACAAGGAGAACAAACTGTTGAATCGGTATAAATAATCAACTTCATTTTACTGTCATCAAAATTTTCCAAAACAGTATCCTTACCATTCATCAAACACTCCATATTACCCAAAGGCAATTGCACAGGACTTGATTGCATCAATTCTAAATCCTTATTCAATGCTTTTTTATTGCCACAAGACAAAATTGAAAACATAATCAAAGATGATAAAAATACCCATTTACCCATTGTTACATTTTTTATTCCCATCATTTAACATGGCTTATAACAAGAACCGGATTTGAATCCGACGTTATATCCGGAAACTGTTTTTGGAGCGCTGTAAAAGAGAGGATAAAACCCGGATAAAGGACACCAATAAAAGAATTATTCCCGCAAAACTGAGACTTCACATACATATCAATATCATCGACAATTTCGCTTTCTTCTGTTACCAGCCAATGTTTTCCTGTATTCTTATCATAAAATACCAACATATTTTTCTTCATGTCTGTTACCGTCAACGACATCAAGGATTCTGTCTCCACATAATCATTTTTCGTATAAACAAGCCCTTTATGTTTATCAAAATCCAACACAGGTTCAGACCGGAGATCTTCAGGTATGACCCGATCCGTCTTTATCTTATATTTCACCGACATGGAATTTGCCGTGATATGATAAATACGGTCAAAATCCTCCGTGCCCATCAAACCGACCGTGGCATCATCAATCCGGCGAAAATACTTCGGATAAAGCCTCCATAAAGAAATTTATCGTCTATGGTTACCAACTGTTCCTTGAATCTTCCTTCCTTATCGGCCCGCCACACCCCCCGGCGATTACCCTTCATAAAATCGGGTGTATAAAACAGATATTCGCCATTATCCAATACCGCAAAATCTCGTATGATATCATCAACCTGGATACTCCTTAAATAAGTACCCTCCTTGGAATAGACCTGTATACGTTTCGATGAATTATCGTAAAGGCTTATTTCTTCATTTGATGGATTGACATCAAATCCTTGAAGCGTTATATATTCGGTTGGTCCGGGACCCTTTTGAGAGATACTATTAAGTATATGGCCGGTTTCATCCATTACATAAAGCATGTTTTGTTGGCTATCCAATATATAATAGCGATGATTATGATATCTGATATCCCCTATCATGCCGATTAACACATCATCCGAACGGATGGGGAAATAAGTAACTGAATCAAACACTTCCGACAGGACAAGAGGAGTGTTTTCACCTCCTCCCTCAAAACCTGCCTCTAAGATAATTGTGCCAGCATCTTCCTTTACATCTTTCGTGCCACTACAAGCAGTAAATAAAAATAGGACAAATAATAATATTGTTGATTTTCCCATTACAACCCATTTTATTCATCATATGAATTTCTCACCACTCTCCTTGCACATTCAGAATTCTCTAACAGGAAATTACAGGCATCCATATCCGTTCCATTTACACAACAGATCATTGATTTCCAATTACCTGACACAAACACTGATGGCTTTTCAGAAACAGCCAATCCACCAGATACATCTGAATTATACCAGACTGTAGCCGACTTAAAGTTTTTGTAAAAACCCTTTCCAAGTTCACCACTTGCAAGAGCTTCCAAATTTTTCTTCATCAAAGAAGAAGAGTTAACTATTCCTGACTGTTGAGAAAACTGATAACCATTTAATATAGCTACACCAACTAATGTCACTAAGGACATAACAACTTTCAATTTCGCATTCATGATATATTGATTTTTTAATTCATTTATAAAGAGGACTTATTCATACAAACCCCTTACTTAGGTTATTTTAATTAACATTGTTTAAGACACACCTACATGAGATATGAAAACAATCTTGACATCTTTCTCCCGATTTCTTTTTTTCCTAAAAATCCCCTATATTTACCAAAACATCTTTTTAACCCTCCGGCATGGTTCCTTCCCCATCCGTCCGGCACAGGTATGCCACCGCGATGAAACAAGCAACCTAAGGTAACGGCACAAGCATGCCATTCCGCCGAGACAAGAATCACAAATAAACAGAACCAACTACTCTCCCGACAATACAAAATAGAATGAAGAAAAAAAAGAGAATCAAACGAAGAAACATACAAACATTCAAATCTTACTTAATATTTTTAGAAGCACACAACGACCGCAACGAATTGTTGCACGAAACAGCCGAGTTCTTGCTCGAGAATAAATCGTTGACGAAACGCGAAAAGGCATTCAAACACCACTTCTTCGCCCTCTATGCACTCGAACTGGCAGGGGCTTGCGGATGCAGCGAAGTGTTACCCGACCATTTGCGCATCGACAATCCGGCGAAGACACAGTTTCTGATCGAACTAATGAGCGCACTGCGGCGGTACGGGATATTAGGCAACATGACCATCAAACAATTGGCCAGGATACTGAGCTGTATCCTTTGTTCGGAATACAGCACAGACGGCATGGCAAATCGACTGAAGGAAGTCCATCCGGATTATGAGTTCGTGCACAATGCCATCAAACAACTGATAACCGACATGAAAAAAAAAGATTCTGCCAAATAAAAATACTCACCCCGGGAGAGTGGTTTGTCCGTTTTAAACTCCATTTTTGCACAACCCTATATCATCCATATCACATAACCTGCTGTAAAAAAGCTATTAAGACCAGCAAAAACAAGGAAGACGTTCTTCTACCAACGACTCGTATCTTTACTGAAAAATTAGAAAAACATCTTACTCTCTTATATATATTCTTATATAATAATGAAAAGGCGTCTCAAAAAGTGTCTTAAACCTGTCTCACCGGGACTTTTTTATTCTTATAAGAAGCTGAAAAGCAGATATATAGAAAGAGAAAAGGCCGTCCAGAAACTGTCTTAAAGCGTGTCTACTAATATTTGTTAACAGTAATTTTAAAATAACAGACTTATGCAAAACATTGACAATCCAAAACAAAACCTGTTTCGATGGGGATTTCTCAAAGTTCCTAACGCCATCCTGAGCAAAAAGTATGCCGACACGCCATACTCCCGAATGTACGGAGAATTATATACCTGCCTCTTGTACCATGCCAATCGACACGACGAAGAAAATACCGTCAACTCGTACACAATCTACGGCAAACGGGGCGAATGGATCACAACCTACCGCACTATCGAAGAGAAAACACAAATCTCACGCTCACGGCTTAAAACGCTGTTGGACAACATGGAGGCAGATGGTGTGATCTCTGTCCGACGGATGCGATATTTCACCATCATCACCATTACCGGCTACGATGACTGGATGAAGGTACCCACCGCCGGCAGCAATCCACCACCGGCAACACCTGCTCGGCAGCACCTGCCGGAACATCGCAAAGAGAATTTCAGACCGATTTACCAACGTTTCACTTAAATACAAACAACGATCATGACAAAAGAAACAATCAACAAACAGCAACTACCCTCTCCCCTTGATGCTTACCCCGCAACAGTAGAAATGGAACGCGCCGTCGTCCTGGCCATCCTCGTGCAAGGCAATGCCATCGCCGACGTGGCCGAACGACTGCTACCCGACATGTTCACCCACCCCGATTACCGCCTAGTTTATCGCGCCATGACAGCCCTCTATGACCGCGAGGCAGACATCGACATGCTGAGCATCGAAAACGAAATGCGCCTGCTCGAACCCGAACAGACTGAAAAACTCGGCGGGCTGGGATTCATTGCCGACCATCTGCTGACGGTGCGCAATGCCTCGCACATCCGTACCTATGCCGCTGCCGTGGTGCGCTGCTGGGTACTACGTCGCCTGTGTGCCGACATGAAAGAACATGCGATCCAAGCACATGAACCGACAGTCGACGTAGTGTCGCTGCTCGGCAAAGTGCACAAGGGGGTACAGAAGCTGGAAGATTTCTTTGCCGTCAGCAGCACCACGCACGCTGCCGGCGAAGTGAGCCGCCGCATCCTTGACCTGATTTACGACGAGCAAGCCCAACGGGCCAAGGGCGAAATGCAGCAACTGACGACAGGCATCGATGAATTTGATCGCCATCTGGGTGGGCTCTTTCGAGGCGAACTGTTGGTGCTGGCAGGCCGTCCCTCGATGGGAAAACGGCATTGGCACTGCATACGGCACTAGCGGTGGCACGCAAAGGGAAACGGGTATGCTTCTTCAGCCTCGAGATGACGGAACGCCAGTTGGTGAGCCGCCTGCTCTGCATGCTGAGTGGAGTGGAACCGGACAAGCTCCGTTTCAAACAACTGGAGGCTACCGACCGGGAAAAACTGGAACGGGCAGCCGAAGAACTGGAACGACTGCCGCTGTTCATGAACTATTGCAGCGGCTGCACTTTCAAAGAGATCCGGGCGAAGACGATGGCGTTGCACCGACGCGCACCGCTCGACCTGATCATCGTGGATTACCTCAACTTGATACAGGTGAACCCGGCCGGACGAGGCGAGGTACGCGACACAATGGATCTGGCACTGGGGGACGTATGCCGCAAACTGAAGAACCTGATCATGGAGGCAAACGTGGCGGGCATCGTGCTGGCGCAACTGAACCGTAACTGTGAATCGCGCACCGACCATGTCCCGGTAATGAGCGACCTACGCAACTCAGGCGAGATCGAGCAGATAGCCGACAGCATCGCGTTCGTATACCGGCCGGAGCAATACCGAGAATATTACGATAAACAGACGAAGGAAGATATGCGAGGCGTGGGGCAACTCTTCGTCGCCAAAAATCGCAACGGAGCAACGGGCGAAGTACGCTTCCGCTACAACAACAGTTTGACACAGATTCTGCCTTACAAGAGGAACGCCTAGATACAAAAAAGAGGTCTATTCTCTCGAACTGACCTCTTCATAAACCTTAACTATGAAAAAATTTACGTTTTTGATTTCGCTAAATTTTTCTTGGTATAAAGATATGGTATATTTATTGAAGTACCAAATAAAAAAATTTTTTTTAACAATCATATAAAAATATACTGATATGAACACCGAACAATTGAAAGCCGCCAACCCGATAGAGCAGGTGGCGGCACGTTATACGACCCTATACCGGGCAGGTAGCAATTATAAAATACTATGCCCCTTCCACGACGACCATCATCCCTCGCTCATGCTCCACGTAGGCAAGCAGTTCTTCAAATGCCATGCTTGTGGGGCAGGCGGTGATGTGATCAAGCTGGTGATGGGATTGGAAAAGTGCAGTTTTACCAAAGCAGTAAGCATTATGAGCAGTAAAACTGTAACACACCCTCTACCCCCTCCCTTATCCCCCGACAAAAAGAGAAAGGATACTCCCGACACTAAATCGTCCCTTTCTCAAAATCACCAATTCAAAAACTTGCTTTTGCCCTACGCCTCCGGCCACTCGGAACTGTCCCCCACCTGGCTCGGCTTCGAGGTCGGGCTGGCACCGGCTTTCGTGCCTGATGCCTTCAAAGCGATGCGAAACCGCCTCATCTTCCCAATTTACGACGAGAAAGGGATACTGACAGGGTTCGGCGCACGCCGAATCGACAACGTCCCCCTTGACACGGCACACACCCAGTCTCCCAAATACATCAATTCGGCCAACAACGGACTGTTCGACAAAAGCCGGACCTTGTACGGAATCCACCGGGCGACGGAGGCAATCCGTCGGGAAGGTTTCGCATTTGTGGTGGAAGGTTATAAGGATGTGCTTGCCATGCACGCCGCCGGATTCTGCAACACGGTAGGGCTGTGCGGCACGGCGCTGGCCGACGGGCAGGCCGACATCCTTTCGCGCCATACCACCCGTCTTCATCTCCTGCTCGACGGTGACCGCCCCGGACAGAATGCCGCTGAAAAGATCGCCTCCGAACGGAAACGACTATTCAGCATACACTGTACCTCCATCCCCGGTGGCGAAGATCCCGACGAGTTGTTCCGACGCTTGGGGAAAGCAAGATTCCGCACCTATCTGCACCATCTAACGGCAACAAGCAGCTTAGCGGCACGCCGCTTGTTGGGCTATTGCCTCCTGCATCCGGCGATGGCATCTTTGCTCGAACAGATGCTCGAAGCGGACGACATGCGGTTTGCCGATAGCGATTACACTGATTTACTGCATTGCCTGGCCTTACAAGAGGAAGTTCCGGAAGAGTTGGAAGTGTTTGCCAGTTATCTGGAATCGTTACTGCCGGACTTATTCCCACCCCTGCCCGACCTGCCGGGCGTGCCGGAAGAGATGACGGAAGAAGGTACACGGGTTGTACCCGAGTCATGCTCCGGACACTCGTCACAGAGTATTACGAAGAAAAAATCATCAGTGAAGCCCGCCAATTGTGTCGGCAGGTACAATCGCATTCGACGGAACACCGCCCTACCCTCTTACACAACCTCCATAAACAACTCAACCGCCTCTCGCAAGTCACCTGCGAAGCAAAACGGACAGTGGCTGTGGATGAAAGATGGTTTTGACGGACAGAATCCAAACAACCACATACCTTCGCAAACCTCCGCCGACAATCGCAAACGGCCCATCCTTGCCGTGTCGTAGCTTTGTATCGTAATCATACAACAAACAACAAAGTTATTCACCATTAAAACTTATCTAATTATGGCAGTAAAGTATCGTTTGGTCCTGAAAAAGGACATGAGTAAAGATGCGGCAGAAGGTAGCAAACTATTTTATGCAGTAAGCAGCTCGACGGGCATGTGCGACACCAACCAGTTGTGTGAAATCATCGCCGACCGTTCGGCGGCTACTCCGGGCGATGTGAAACTGGTGCTTGACGGGGTAATCCATGTACTGAAACAGAAATTGCCGGAAGGGCAGACCGTACAGGTTGGCGACCTGGGCTATTTCCAAGCCTCACTGGGCAGCCAAGGGGCAGCAACGGAAAAAGAATTTTCCGCTAACCTGATCAAACGCCGCCGCATCCTGTTCCGCCCCGGCAAACTGCTGGTACAGCTTTCCGAAAACTTCAAGACGGAACGTTATGCCTCCGGCACAACGTCCGGCGAAAGCGGAAGCGGAAGCGACAGACCGGAGATCGAGTAGTCAAGGGACCCCCAGGTGATCGACTATGCAAGCCACTTGCTTGGGGGTCAACACCTTCCTTCCAGGTTTCCATCCGCAGTCTCTCAACCGGGAAGTCAATTCACTACTCAATTTGATCCAGCGGCGCAGCTGCACGGAAGCACATTCGGGCTTGCTGCCGGGGAAGTACAACAGGGCTAGCTCCTGATACCCCCACACACGTTCGAATTTCTCTTTTTCGTCAGTCATAACTCTTCGTCTTACTTGTTTAACAATGTATAAAGATATGCATTTACAAGTTAATAATCAAGGAATAATAAACTTAATTACATCCCCAAAAGATCATGACAAAACAAAATTTTATCAGCCTCTATCTTGCCGACGCCGATGTAGCCGGTAACAAATACCGCATTAACCCGGTCATTATCCTGGCACAAGCCGCCATCGAATCGGGCTGGGGCGAGAGCGTGCTTGCCAAAGAACACAACAACCTGTTCGGCATCACCGGCTATGGCAAGAAAAACGAATATTGGCACGGTGGCAAGGTGGAACTGAAAGAGGGCGGACTTTGTTTCCGCAAATACCGCTCGACACGTGAAAGCATTTTCGACTTCGCCCGCCTGATCCGTACCGCCTATCCCACAGCTGCCAACGTGAGCCATAAACCGGCATCGTATGCTTCCGAGATCGCTTACAGCCGTTATATCAGCGAAGTAAACGGCGACAACCGGGCGGCCTACCGCAAAATGCTGTGTAGCATCTCCACCAGTCTCCAACGGTTGATCGACCTGTACAGGACTAAACAATTCGACCAGAAATTCAACAACCCGGCAACCGGAAAACCGACTGTCAGGAACTTATTCAACACCCCTCAAATCCCCTAAAACGTATGTCAACACTCAAAATCATTTTCGATTTCCTCCTTTCCGTCGTGAAGGTTATCTTTCCCGGAAAACGCAACGGGAGGCACTGCCACCCGAATCACACCGTTCCTCACCCTCATCGCCCTAACCGCCCTACTCCTGAAGGAGACGGAAGTGGCTCTGGCAGCGGTGGGAGCAATCTTGTCGATGGTAAAGCCAGAGAAGCAAAAGACAGTACCGACGTCATCGAAATCCCTCCAGACGGAGACATCGACGACAGGCTGGCAGGATATACCCTGATTGCCACGGCTATCATCGGTTACCTGTGCAAGGTTTACTTATCAACAATCACATAAAAAGGCGATATACATTCAAAATTCGCACTATGGCACTCAGATCAGACAATTCAGTGTTCATCTGTCCGACCTGTGTGCCTTTGTTACATTATATACCAAGAAAATGATCATTGATCTTTTTATCCAGATGGCGGACAGCCTCGTTGACATGACCATTGGCCACTTCCGTGATAATGGCTCCCTCCTTTCCGGCGTATTGCCAGTGATGCGTCAAGACCTCTTTCAAGGGGACGAACTCACCGACACCGGCTGGAGTCACATTTTTGACTGTCACCGACCCGTTCTCATGGCATGAAGGTATTTTAATATCCGGATATTTCGATAAATTATCCTCTCCAATTCCGACGATATAGCTTTTACCATTACGAACCAACCAGCCTTCCAGTTTCGCCGGATACTTATTCACCTTTTCATGCCAATGCTCGGGAAGCATCTGTCCCGGCAGGAGAAAAAGATCTTGCAACATATAACCGTCATCCAATTCATTCGCATAACCGATACATGCTAATCCTAGCTCTGTATAACGGCCTGTCCCGTAATCGCTTACCCAAATCGATCCACGCGTCTTATCGGTAACGGGGTAATTGTAATATTTCATCAGAGTGATAACAGCGTCTTTGGCTGCTTCTTCATTAAACCGGCCATCGGCAGTGTAGAAATCATCATTATTGAAACTCAACGAGATTGATTCTGTTACTTCTTTTGATACCGGGTTTGCATCCTGTACTTTCGTAGCCGGCTGGTTACATGCAGCCAAAGCCATAAAAGCCAGTGAACATAAAAATAACTTTTTCATACGTATATTTATTATATTGATACTTACTCTATCGGAGTCGTACGGAAATTATAGGTGGATACGACATTGTCAGACGTACGGATGGTCAAGATGAAATCGTATGCTTTTCCTTTTTCAAACGTCATTTGATTGGTCAGTGTCATACCCGTTTTGCCGTAAGGAACAAGCGGTGATAACTTGGCTTGTCCGACAACCTTCCTTTTCCCATCCTGAAGTTGTTCCAATAACAAGAAAGCCTTTTGGGAAGCCACCTGACCGAAATTCTCAACCACGACATTGATACTCCGGCTATCCGACGCAAATACCGGCATCCGGGCAGAAAGGATAGGGTCATTATAGCTAACCCAAGGTAAACGGGCATATCCGAAAAGTAATTTGCCGGAAGTTGTTTTCCCTAACAACTTGGGCGCAAATTCTTCTGCGGTTATACCATTTCCTTTTGCATCGAAAGTAACGACCAGGTCTTTTCCTTCATTCTTCGTACTGAGCACTTTACAACCTTTACCATAATTCACCTCCGTAGATGCACCGAAACGAAGAGAGTTCAGGTCGATATCCGTTTGCGGATTAAATCCTTCTTCGGCAGCAATCTTAACACGAATAGTCTTTGTCTTCTCCGTAATCGGCTTCGTATCGAGAACAGTCAGCAATACACCCGGATTCAGGGGGATGCTGATATTTTTGGAACTGTGGTTATCGTTTGGCAAATCTTCGTTCTTCAATGTGTCGATAACAGCGAAGTTTGCCTGGATGGCACGGCCATACTTATCCTGAAAGATTTTGATTCGTTCGTATTTGAACCAGTTTTCCACTTTTCCATCTTCATGGAAAGAGACTCCCGGCAGGTAAGCCTCTCCCGGATCGGTTATCCAATTGACACCATCTTTTGAACGTTGATAAAAGGCGATACGCCCCAACCAATCATTCACAATCAAGTGGTATTGAACGTGGTCACGCCAGACAACAGGGTCTTCAAACTCCCCTTTTACCGGAGGATAAGCCCGCTTATCGGAAATCTGGTTGTAAGGCGAAAGTCCGGTCTGGCTGATCCATACACCTCCTCCACGGCAAACCATCAGATAGGAACCGTCTTCCCGTTGAGCAAAGGTCAGGTTGGAAAGACCTTCTATGATACGGCGGTCGCGTTTATCAAAATCAAACTTCTTACGAGTCCACGGACCGTTCAGGCCATCGGAAATATAATATCCGTCGATTACATAAACAACAACACGTCCGTCTTTTAACCGGAACGCTTCCGGATTATGTCCCGGCCCTATCGTATCTTTTATTATGAAAGGACCTACCGAATTTTTACATACGGCATGGTAAACTGTCGAATTGGGCCAGAACATATGTCCTTTCGGAGAGTTCTCCGGCCAGCCGCAGACGTATAAATGATATTGGTTATCTTCTCCCAGTAGGATATTTCCTCCCCAATAGGAACGAACATCATCTTCGATACCGTTATCGACATAACGTGGAACGACATCTTTGGCTCCCCAGACATCACTACTCAGTTTTCCCGCCGGCATCGGAAGAAAACGGTCTATAAACCGGGCGCCTTCAACCAGATGATCCCATTCGGCGGGACGAGGTCTTTCAGTGATCTGGGCATTTATATCCTGCATACCGAACCAACAGGCAGCTGACGCACACAATAATAAAGAATAGAGTCTCATTGTATTAAGAATTAAGCTTTTAATGCTTCAAATGTATAACTTTTATATATTGAGTGCTACGGCTTATACGAAAAAAAACTACGCAAAGGTTTGCGTAGTTTTCAACCGGATATTATTTAACGACAGGCTTTTCTTTTAATATTCCTCCTTCATTATAACGCTGGTTATTGGGTAATCCTTTTTTATTTACCCCCTCTTTCATCAGCACTTTGAGCTCTTCCAGATAAGACTGGTACACCTTGCGGGGTTCCACTCCGTATTTCTTACATAAAGAGGCGGCCATACCGACAACCTCGCCCATCATCCCTGTCGTACGCATCACACGGACCGTACCCAGTGCAACATGCGTAACACTGATATTACGCCCGGCCATAAACAGGTTATCTATATTGCGGGAATAAAGACAACGATAAGGAACCGGATACGGATGGATTAGGATATGTTTCGTTACCGCCTTAAATTCATTTCCCGGAAAATGGGCGCTGTTTGCAGGATCCTGCCAATGCAGATCAATACTCCAGGTCGTAGCAAAAGAAGCATCTTCATGGGTGACATTTTTTGTAATGTCATCTTCTTTCAGAATATAGTCCCCCATCAAACGACGGGATTCCCGTTTGCCTGCCACATAGGCCACCCAGCCCAGTTTACGGTTGCGGTACTGAGTATTCTCTTTCATCTGATTCTTCAGATAACTCCAATTGGAATAAACGACCAGCATGCCATAGTCACGAATGCGTTCAAAATCTTTAATCTGGTCCAGGTTCATTCCGGTCTCCCAGGTCCATTCACCCATCAGGACTTTCTCGCAATTCTTATCATTGAACTCCACGCCATAACTGAAATCCGGAAAAGACGAGCTTCTTCCATTGTCTACGGAATACCATTGGACAGAAGAACCCATTGTCATCTTATCGGCCTTTTCGGGAGCGATACTCTCTCCGAATTCACTCTTGGCTTCACGTCCCATACGGAAATCGGCTCCGGCCAGATAGCCTATTGTTCCGTCTCCCGTACAATCTGAAAAGAGAGGGGCTTCAAACTTCTGTTCTTTACCACTTTCGATATGCCGAGCTGTAACGGATGTTATTTTATTACCATCTTTTGTCACGCCGATTGCACGATAGTTCAGGAAAAGAGTCACATTCTTTTCATTTGCCAGCCAATCCAGTTTTTTCTGATCTTCGTAGTTTTCCGCAGGTTGGGCATTTCCTCCCTTTTCCGGACCGAATTCTTTTTGCAAACCTCCCAATTCCTTATAGACGCCTTCTTCGATACGTCCTCCCAAATGGACACGGATCTCCGAACTATTATTACCTCCAATAACCGGACGGTCGTTAATCAAAGCGACCTTGCATCCTAAACGGGCAGCCGACACAGCGGCACTCATCCCGGCAATACCGGCTCCGACAACAACCAGGTCATATTGTCCCGCCAACGGCGCTTCATCCGGAAAACCCAGCGCTTTCCGGCGGAAGGCTTCCAGTTGTTTCATATCGGACGGAGGTATCCGCCCCTCTTCCGTAGTAAAATAAATAGCATCGCAACGACCGTCAAAACCTGTCAGGTCATGCAGCTTGACCACTGTCCTGAGATTTTTCACCGACACCTTACCGGCGACCTGCCACATCCAGGCTGTACCTTCGGTTCCTAACGGTGACGCCAGCTTTTTACCTCCTACCGACAAACTGAATTTACCGGGACCTTCTCCTTTTTTCCAAGGAGAAGTCCAGTTATATGTACGGACATATACATAATATTCCCCCTTTTCAGGAAAAGTAACTTCAGTATAAGCATCGTCTACTGGTTCACCCATACCATGGGCCAGCAAATACGGCGATCCCATCAGGTCCATAAACTGCTGGTCGACTACCCAGCCTCCTTTGTTACTGAAACTTTCAGCTTCAACGAAAAGGTCGGCGGCTCTTACCGATAACAGGTTCAGGAATAGAAATAATGTAATTAATGTCCGTGTTCTCATTGATATAGGCTTATAAAATTTATTCTACTGATTATAAATAAACCATATAGTTACTTGATGCGATAAAGTTACTGTTTTTTCACATAAATCATTACATTTACCTGGCAGTTTGATTCTCTTTCTCCTTATCAATCTGTTGGACAGCCTTTGTTCTATAATCCATATAATCTTTTGTATTCAATGCCGGGAAACCGTTCTTTTCAAGATAATCACCAACTTCACCCAATGTCTTCACATTTTCTTCCAAAATTGTGCCGTCAGGGAGTGGCCCTATATTCAAAAGCAGGTTGGCATTTATCTTTGCACAATAATTCAATAAGTCCATAACCTCATCCTTCGACTTTTGTCTCTGTCGCGGAGAGCTATGATAAGCCCATCCCAATGTTTGAATAGGAATATTCAATTCAGCCGGTTTTCCTTTATTGCTTTCCCACGAATGATCAGCAGCATCCTGCACTTGCTGAGGTAAGCCGGCGCTCTTAAACACCGAAGCCAAAGAACCCATTTCTCTTTCACCTGTAATGAAATCCTCATTTCCATTTGCACCTGTTTTAAACACAACCAGTGCATGCGGCTGGATTGAATGAATCATATCATAAACTTCCTGTATATTAAAAAGATCGGAATGCTGATATACACCACCGACTGTATCAAACCAAAGCCCGGCAATCGGTCCGTATTGCGTGCACAATTCCATAATCTGCGTTTTCGCAAAGTTCAGATAATGTTTAAAATCTTCCACCTTTTTAAAAGCATACTCGTCGGGCATTTCCTTATAATGGGGACGAGCCGGATTATACATAGAACTCGGTAAAAAATAAGGATGGTGCCAATCCAAACCGATCGAATAATAAATGAACAAACCTAATCCGGCTTTCCGGCAAGCGACAGCCAATTCCTTTACAAAATCACGTTGTGCAGGATAATCCACACTATTATAATCGGTAGCTTTTGTATCCCATAAGGTATAACCATCGTGATGCTTTGCTACAAAAGTTATGTATTTCATTTTAGCTCTGACCGCCAAATCCACATAATCCTGGGCATTAAATTTCTCTCCTTTAAACTCTCTGGCTTTCTGCTCATATTCTTTATAAGGGATAGCGTCATTATACATCACCCATTCTCCTTTTCCATACAAAGAGGCTGGTCCCCAATGGATAAACAAGCCAAAACGAGCATCCTTAAACCATGCCAAAGCTGCCTCTTTAGGTGATTTTGCGTATTCGGCTTCGTATCCTTTCAGATAATACGGGATTTCTCTCCATGTCTGTTCCTGCCCTCTTAGATTCAGGCCAAAAAGCAAACAGATAATCAATACACTATACTTATTCATAACAACTCTTTTATTTTGATCAATTACCAAGCCTATTTATATTCCAGCCACGCCGTAGCTTTTGTATCTACATCTGTGGAGAAACGAATCCAACGAGCCTGGAACTCTGCCGGAAACTCATATGTCCATTTTTCTCCCGCTTTCACTTTCCGTACCATATATTCCATCCAATCCCCGTTTCCTGTCGGGTCTGCTTCAATGGTAAAAGTAATATCGTCAGTAGACTGATGCGATAAGGTTAACTTTTTCCTATCATAAAATCCAATAAGATAAGGGTCAGACGGGATATCGGCTTTTACTGACGTATCTTTCCACGGACCACCTTTTCCGAGCGGTTTACCCAACTGCCACAAATCATCAATAACACCTACCCATACTGCCGCTTTACCATCGTTGGAAACAATGACATGTTCATTATCCTTTCCTTCTTCCGGATTCACCCCCGTCAAGACAAGCATTCCACGATAGGAAGCATAATCATTTATCCGGTAATTATGAGTAGAAACGGGGCGAATCTTTGCATAACCATCTGCATTTTCGGCAGGAAGTTCATAAAATGTACCCATACAGGAAAATAAATCGCGCTCTGTTGCCACTTCGCGACAAATACGAAGTTGCCCCTCATTCGTCAAAGATGTATACGCCTTGTCCCCTAATGGCAAGCGCCATCTGCGTCCCAGGTCGTCGATAATTAATACCGAGCTATTTTCTATTGAAACAACTTGTTGCGGAATAGCAAATTTTGAGCGGATCAAACCAGCCGTTTCAGCATCATCCTTGCGAACTAACTCCAATTTATCGCCCATTTCATAATAGCCGGTTTCAACCGTATTACCATTTACAACGGTATTAGCCAACAAACCCAAAGCACGACGGTTATCTCCAAGTCCGTACAATAAACCACCGGTTAAATTTTTATCCGTAGCAGAAGCCATACCTTTATAAATCATTGCTGGTTGTACAGAACGGGTATCAGGTGTCGTATAAGAAAAACTAGCTGTTGCCAATGTATTCTTGTCTGCTTTCACACGAATCCATTCTCCTTTATCCTCTGCCGGAAATATAACACTGGCGGCCTTTCCCGGACTTACAGTTACGGATTTTATTGTTTTCCAATCGTTCGTACCAGTTTCGTCCACTTCATAGGCAAAAGTTACCGGTTGTGTTCCCTCATTCTTAATCCAACCGGTACGATTCGCCCAGCCGGCAAACAGGAAAGGCTCGGAGGCTTCATTTGCCTTTATGCTCTCTTTTGCCCAAACAGCCCCTTCGGCTGTTGCCGGACCTAATTCATCCGGTTTCGAAAAAGAGGTAAACCACAGATTGGAATTGGATTGGCCGGGACCTTCTATATTTCCTTTTGCCTTACGTTTATTCAGGAATTCTTTCTGAGCCGAGTCGTCACATCCGAAAACAAGCTGATCGTTCCAACGGGTGAAATCACCGATAACCTTCAGATAAGCAGAACGCGGACGGATACCGGCACTGTTATCTGCCGTAAACTGACCGGGGAAACGCCAGAACATGCCGTGCATCGTCATCAGATAATCAGGATTGGATTCTGTTCCGACATTCCGGATACGAGGCCATTCCGTATTCCATCCGTGCGCTCCGTCATAGCTATGACTGGCTTTCGGAAGGCGATAGAAAGACCAACCTTTCTTCGCATCACGTACTCCCAGTAAAACAGACTTATGATCCCAACCCGTAGCCCACAAAGGATCTGTCTCCGGATTCGTATTTCCATAAATGCCCCCCGGACCTGTTACTTCCGTAAATTGATTCCTCCGAACCGTTTTCCAGTCTTTGCCATTCCATTCAGCTAAAACACCAGCTTTTACATCAAACTTTTTCAATGCTTCAGCCGTACCTTCCCCATTGTTGGAAAAAACAGCAACGCCTTGTCCCGAATAGAAACCTTTTCCATGCACACCCGGCAATACATCATTCGTATCATCCTTTATACCTTTCTTTCTATTTCCATCCTGATATAATTCTTTTACTTCCAACGTATTGACATCCACCTCATAAAAACCCTCTTCCATCGTACCGTAATAGATTTTATGGGCAGGATCCGTCAAATGACGGGCATTACCGGTATGACGTCCGGGCATTACCGAATAAGGTATCACCCGAACTTTGCCTGTTTTATCAATGGCATACGGACCAATAAAAAGCTGGTTACTTTCTTTATGGACCATGCGGTTCGCCGGAGTTCCTCCTATACTCTCATCATGTATAATCTGGCGATAATCGGATGTTACCTCATACAATTTATCCGAAGAGCCATTAGGTAAATGCGGCCCATAGGTAATAACCCATAGCCGGTCTGCCCAGGGAACCACGGCTCCCGTTCCACATTCTCCTTCATTATTATAATAAGCCAAACGAGGATAAATACCGGATACCGAATCCGGAACTCTCTTAGACTCTTTTTGTGCCGAGCAACTCATTATCGATAGTACTGTCAATATGCCTATCGTACTGTTTAATTTCATCTTCATTTTATTTCTGTTATAAAATTAGCAATAAAGGCTCCTCTCAACGCTTATACGCATTAAGACAAGAGAGAAGCCAATATAAGAATTATTTATACGAATTTAATATCCGGGATTCTGTTTTAAATTCTCATTGATAAGAACTTCCTTCGTAGGAATCGGCCATAAATATTGACGATCGTTCCACATACGCTGAGACATTGGAGCTATCAGTCCGGCTTTTTCCATCGCAGAGAAATCAGGAATACCGTCTTCGTCAATCTGCGGAACATCCGGCCAAAACCATAGGCCTTTATCTATGATCTTTTCACGCAATAAGCTTACCGGATATAGCATTCCATAATTAGGACGCGTCAATGCTTTTCCTGCAATTTTCCATCTGACCAAATCCATATAACGCAAACCTTCCTTTGCAAATTCCACACGTCGTTCGTTACGGATAATCGTACGTAACTTCTGTTGAGAAGTTGTAGTAATTGCCGGATAGGCATTTATATTTGTATAATCTACTCCATATGCTCTGGCACGAACCTTGTTAATTGCATCTAATACGGATTGATCTATCTGATTCAACTCGATCTTTGCTTCAGCATACATGAGTAAAACATCTGCATAACGGATAATTATTTTATCGGGATCAACATCCTTCCCATTCTCCAGCCATGTTTCATCAATTCCTTTTTTCCATAATAATCCATTATAAGATGCAAACTGAGCATTCACACGTGCATCGTTGTTTTTCTGCATCTTACCCGTATTGTAATTCATTACCTCCACTGCATCCGGATGCGGATTATAATCAAATCCCAAATGCCGGGTTCCAAATTCAACAATCGTCGCCGTACAACGCGGATCACGATATTTAAATGGGTTTTGAGGATCAAACAAAGGTGATTCATCTATCGGAAGACCATCTGTACATTCATAAGCAGCAAGTAAATCCCATGACGGAGCAAAAGCGCCCCAACCACCCGGATTTCTTGATACCTCATTCATAACCGTCCAGTTTCCTAACGTCACTTTATATTCGATAGAACGGGGTAACAAGAAAATCGACTCTTCTGAATTTTTAGTAGTCATCAAAAAAAGTTCGGCATAGTCCGCATGCAATTTATAAAGTCCTAAATCCATACACTTTTTAGCAGCATCAGCCGCGATTTCCCAATCCCCCATATAAAGAGCAAAACGAGCCTTCAATGCCAGGGCTGCTCCTTTTGTTGCACGCAAAGAAGATACACCGGTATATTTCTCCGGCAAACCTTCTGCCGCTTTATCGTAATCTTCATAAATCTTCGGTACTATTTCCGATTTAGGAGTACGACCAAGTGTAAAAGCCTCTTCAATATCGACCACACTTGTCACGTAAACAACATCTCCGAAATAAGTGACCAGTCTGGCATAACAAGAAGCTCTTTGAAACAAAGCCTCAGCCTCATACCGTTTTATCTTTTCTTCGGAAATACCCATATCTGCCGCCTTATCCATATTGGACAAAATAGTATTCGTTCGTGCGATAGATTTGTATTGATTGGCCCATAACGTTGAAACATCTCCGCTTTGACCATTAAAGGTCCCTTTTATAATTTCAGAGGGAGTTTCCCTATAAATAAAATTATCGGTCTTATCTTCATTGTCCAATGGCCAGAATGCATCTCTATAAAAGTCTTTGATCGACATTTCTATTTCAGTCTCATTGGAGTACCAATTTTCGCTGGATGCCTGCGACAGAGGATTTAAATCTAACTCATAACAAGAGTTTAAGCCCAAACAACATCCTAATAATATGATAAATGTACGTTTCATCTTTTTATTCTTTTAAAATTTTACAGACAAACCAAATAACACAGACGTAGTAATCGGATAAGCAGAACTTCCCATCTCCGGATCCCAACCTTTCGGATATTTACTGATACAGAACAAATCATTGGCTGCCACATAAATACGAGTTTGCTTGATCATCACTTTCTCTGTCCACTCCGCTGGTAATGTGTAACCTAATGTCAGATTTTTCAAACGGAAATAACGGCCATTAAATAACCAGTAATCTGACATGGCATAGTTTATACTATTATTAGAATATGTCAGACGAGGATAAATAGCCTCGGCATTCTGTGCTTCCGTATTTTTTTCACTCCAATATTTACCGTCGATAATCGCCGGAGTATTCCCCCAGTTTGCTTGTAGCGGTTGTACCATTGCAGAGGATAGACGGGTATTTCGCCTGCCTACTCCTTGAATTGCAACAGAGAAATCAAAGCCCTTATAGCCCAGATTCAGCGTTCCTCCATATTGAAAACGCGGCAAAGATCCGCCTAATAAAACACGGTCATACTCAGGAGAAATCTTTCCATCAGGTACACCGTCAGGTCCGGAAATATCTTTATATTTAACATCGCCCAATTGTACGTTATCATTCAATTTAGGTCCTTTTAAATCCTCTTCCGTCAGCATCAGACCATCACTCAAATAACCATACCATTCGTTAAATTCACTGTCTTTCAATTTCACCTGATCTCCCAGGAATTCCGTTCCACCCAAATCTCCCATCTTAGAAACAAAGTCGGAGAAATTCGCAGAAATTCCGTAAGTCAAATCCCCTATACGGTCATTCCAAGCTAATTCGATGTCATATCCATTGGTATACATCTTACCTGTATTTCTCTGAGGATTATCAAACCCGACATAATCAGGGATTTCCAAAGCCAATAGCATATCCTTCGTCTGCTTGTTATAATAATCAGCCGTAAAGCGCAAACGATTATTAAAGAAATTAGCATCCAAACCGATATCTACCGAACTTGTTGTTTCCCAGGAGATATTTTCAACGGCATAAGCCACTGCGCCGCTGATAACTCAGGAACAACCGTTCCATTCTGATAGAACAGGACATCACTGAAGTTGATAAAAGCCTGATACGGATAGTAAAGGGCATTTCCATCTTTGTCCGTAATCCGTTCATTACCCAACGTACCATAAGAAGCCCTCAATTTCAGAAAAGATAACCAATTAATATCCGCATTCTCCATAAATGCTTCTTCACTTAACACCCAACCGGCAGAGAAAGACGGAAATACTCCCCAACGATAATCAGAATGAAAACGGGAAGATCCGTCATAACGAATATTCGCCTGAAACAAATATCTGTTATCAAAACTATAAGCTACACGGCCAAACCAGGATCTATAAGACAGCTCCGTAGCACTTCCGCTATTATCACGCAAATCCAACGGACCTACATTCAAATAAGGGAAATTACTCAATTCATATTGATCACGGGAAGCACCCAGATTCTCACCGGATGAATAATAAGTTTCATAACCAGCCATCAAATTCAAATCATGCTTACCGAAAGTCTTCATATAATTGACAATTCCTTGAATTGTTATATTATAACTGTCATTCCTCTCTTCTGATAATTTTGTTGTATTATAGCCTTCCATGTAACCGCCAATCATATTCGGATCATTTTCCAAAGAATAAGGTACCGCCTTACGGAAATGTTTCTTTTTCTCGAATGTATAATTAGGTGCGATCACTCCTGAAATTTTCAAACCTTCAAGTGGAGTTATATTAATTGCAGCACGTCCTCCCATCTGATTATACCACTCATCTTTAAAACCTCCGGAATTTACTACAGCATAGGGATTATTACCATTCTTTCCGCTCGCATATTCTCCGTTAGCCCATACAGCCGGATAAATCATAGGAGCTAAGCGCATATCAGAGAAGGGGGAATAATAAGGCTGATGATTTTTTGTCCGTTTAAAATTAAAATCCAATGTCGCACCCAAATACTTATTCACTGTAAAATCATTATTGGCACGAATCATGAAACGCTCATAATCACGATCTGCGTATAAACCGTCCACTTTATCATAGACGAATGAAGCATTCGATTTTACAGTCTTAGAACCTCCGGCTACACTAATCGTATGAGTCTGACGCGGAGCCGAACCTTTCAAAATCATCCCAACCCAATCTGTCATAGGATATTTATCAGGGTTTGTCTGGTGATATTTTTCCCAATTATTTATATCATCATCCGAATAAGCCTGGTTCCAGCCTCCGGATTTATTGTCATTATAACGTAACTCATTGGTCGTTTCCAAAAAACGTTTAACCCCTACGTATTTCGGTTGCTTGGTTGGTATCTCCAATCCATATTCAAAATTATAATCGATCGACAGACTTTTCTCCTGGGCTCGCTTAGTCGTAATCAAAATGACGCCTGCCGCTGCACGTGAACCATATATGGAAGATGACGCTGCATCTTTCAAAACAGACATACTTTCCACATCATTCGGATTCACATCATTAATACTACCGGGTACACCATCGATAATTACTAACGGACTGGTATCGCCAATCGTCGTAATACCACGAACCCGGATACTACCGGCAGCTGCCCCCGGAGCATTGTTATCACGGGTTACCGTCACACCGGCTATAGCACCCTGTAATGCAGTAGATAATTGTGTTGTCTTACGGGCTGCCAAATCATCCCCTTTTATAGCGGCTACAGAACCTGTCAGGTCTTTCTTTTCATGGTACCATAACCAACAACGATAACTTCATCCAAAACTTCAGTATCCTCTCTCAAGGTGATTGTTACGGAGTTCTTACCAATGACAGGTATCTCACTCGTTACATATCCAATATAAGTGATAACTAACGTAGCGTCAGACGCTACGTTAAGGGAGAACCTCCCTTCGGTATCCGTTATTGTACCGTTTGTCGTCCCTTTTTCTACCACGTTTGCACCAATAACAGGCAAACCTGTTTCATCATTGATAACTCCCGATACAATTTTCGTCTTCTGTTGTGCTGCATTCGTAGCCTGATTAGGTTCTGTAGAAGCCTTAATTAATACCTGACGATCAATAATCTGATAATCATATCCCGTATTATTAAATATCTGCATAAGAACTTCATCCAATGTTACATTCTTAGCATTTACACTTACTTTCTTATTTACATTTACATGGTTGTCATTAAAAAAGAAAGTAAACTCACTGTTCTTCTCAATCTCTTTCAGTATTTCAATGATACTGGCATTATTCTTTTTGATTGAAACTTTGTAATCCTGCGCATAGGTGGAGGCAGAAATACAACAGGCAACAGCCAATGAAAATAAGGTTGTGATCTTCATAATGCGAATTGTTTTTCTTAATAACGGGACACAACAATCCCTGTCATTGTTTTTTTTCATAACTTTGTATTGTTTTTAATGAATAATAAATGCAAGTCGTTGGCTTGGACTCCTTATGACGTGCATTTTCTTGAAAACTCACGGATTGGAAGGTACTTGCAGGTATCTTCCAATTTTTTTAGGTTAACTGCTCGATATGTCCATAGGCTATAGATTTAGATTATTAATTATTTGAGAACTAACACATAATTTCCATTACTTGTCTTTTGATATTTTAAAGGAGATGATTCTCCCATCATAAACAATATCCGTTCCAATGATTCATCCCTTACCTTAAATGTAAAGCGGTATTTATCCGCCAGATCTTGCTGGCACATAATCTTACGTCCGTACCATTGCTCCAGACGTGGAATAATCATGGATAGTTTTTCATTTTCGAAACTGACTATCTTCTGTTTTCGCCATGAAGTATATTTATCTGCATCGACAGTTAAAACATAGGCCGAATCTGCTTGCTGATCATATACCATCTTTTCATTCGGCGACAAAATAAACTCAGCTCTATCACCTTTTGAATTATTTATTCCTATCTTGACTTTCCCATTTAACAGGACAGTCTCCGATTTGCTTTCTATATCATAATCAAACACCTCGAAAGCTGTTCCCAGAGCCTGCACCTCCATTTCCGAAGTATGTACAATAAAAGGCTTGTGAGGATTTTTATGGATATCAAAAAAAGCCTGACCGTCTAAATGTATTTCACGTGTTTTTCCTGTAAATGCAGCAGGATAGGTCAATTTACTACCGGGTCCCAACTGTACGACCGTCCCGTCCGGCAATGATACCGATTGCATATTCTGAATACCTGACGTAACAACATAAACAGGAATATTATCTTTCTCTCCTAGATAATAAGCCATCCCTCCGACAGCCAACAACAATAAAACAGATGCTGCCACACTATAAACTTTATAGAATAAATATCTTTTTACAGAAGCATTGTCCCAAATACTTTGCCGTATACGATGCCATATCCGCATACTGTCAGCCCGGTCAATATACGCAGCATCCGGGGCATTGTTCCACTGACTGAACATTTGTGTTTTTACTGCATCCCGCTCATTCAGTGCAGTACGTTCCTCCTCTCCCAATGCATCCTGCATCAGCTTTTTTAATATATATCTTTTATTATCCTGATCCATTTCTTTTTATCTGCTTTATAATAAATACCCCCGAGCATATAGGTTACCCCTATCCGCCCATCGTTTTTTTTTAATTTTCTAAGAATAAAAGAAAAAAGGGAATCGGTTTTTACAGGAAAAGAGAAAGTAGAGTGATATTCTTCCGCAGATATTTAAGCGCTTCACTAATTTGATTTTCAACAGTCTTCTCCGATATATTCAATAATTCGGCTATTTCTTTATAGCTCTTGTTTCCTTTCCGGCTCAGGTTAAATATTTCCCGGCGGCGTGGCGGCAACTCGTTTATAAGCATGTCAATATATTCGCTCAGGTTCTTAGCCTCTATCTCCTCTTCAATATCGTATGAATCTTCCATAGCGGCGAGGACGGTCATTTTATAAAAATCTTCGTTCAAATTTTTCCGGTGTTGATTAAATATCAGGTTGCGGGTGATGATAAACATCAATCCTTTGAAATTATCGTCTTCACGCATAAAGTCACGCCCTTCCCACACTTTTATAAAAACGTCCTGCACGACTTCCTCTGCTGTATCCTGATTGGTCAGGTAAAGACGGCTGAAGTTGTATACCTGCCTCCAGTACTTTTTATATAAAGCAGTAAAAGCCTCTTTACTGTTTTGCTTCAATAATAATATCAATTCGTTATCCTCCATCTTCCACATTCAGAATGTATGCAAATATAAGAGATTTTATTTTACCCGGTAGAAAGTAAAAAATAAAATATACCCTCTTTATGGTATTTCCCATAATCAATACTCCTCTTATCTTTGTTGCATAAATAAGAACAACTAAAATATAGAATGATATGGCAAACGTAGCAAAAAAACTGACAGACCTGATTGGTAACACTCCGTTATTAGAGTTCTCCAACTTCAATGCAAGCAAAGGATTAAAAGCAAAACTGATCGGTAAACTGGAATACTTCAACCCGGCAGGCAGCGTGAAAGACCGCATCGCCCTGGCAATGATCGAAGACGCAGAACAGAAAGGACTTCTGAAACCGGGAGCGACCATTATCGAACCGACAAGCGGGAATACCGGGGTTGGACTCGCCTTCGTTTCTGCCGCCAAAGGATATAAACTGGTTCTGACAATGCCGGAAACGATGAGCATAGAACGCCGCAATTTATTAAAAGCTCTTGGAGCCCACCTAGTATTAACTCCCGGAGCCGATGGCATGAAGGGAGCTATCGCCAAAGCCGAATCATTACGTGATGAAATACCTGGTTCCGTCATCCTGCAACAATTCGAGAATCCGGCCAATCCGGCTAAACATGTACAGACTACTGCACAAGAAATCTGGCGCGATACGGATGGTAAAGTCGATATTTTCGTAGCCGGTGTAGGTACGGGCGGAACAGTCAGCGGTGTCGGTGAAGGATTGAAAGCACATAATCCGAATGTGAAAATCGTAGCGGTAGAACCGAGCGACTCCCCCGTCCTCTCCGGTGGTAAACCGGGACCGCATAAGATACAGGGTATCGGGGCCGGATTCATTCCTAAAACATATAACGGCAAATACGTCGATGAAATCATTCAGGTAGAAAATGACGATGCCATCCGTACCAGCCGTGAACTGGCACAAAAAGAAGGATTGCTGGTAGGTATCTCTTCCGGTGCTGCCGTATACGCTGCTCTAAAACTGGCGGAACTGCCGGAGAATGCAGGCAAAACAATCGTTGCCCTATTACCCGATACCGGAGAGCGGTATCTTTCTACCGTATTATATGCATTCGAAGAATATCCGTTATAAACGAGACCTTATCTATATTCTATAAACTGAAGCATATTTAGAAAATAATGAGCCAATGTGGCAATATGCCAATTTAGGAATAATTGAGCTATCAGTTTATAGTGATGGGAGTAACCAATTCCCCTCTTGAGAGGGGAGACAGGTACAACCGGTCAATAATCGGATAGTTCAAATCTGATAAATATCGAACTTCTTTCCCTTAGTTTTTCACACATAATTAGTCAAACATTTGACTAATATCCGATAAATATCTATCTTTGCGCCGATAAAAACAGCAAGTATGACAGATAGTGAATTAGCTCACGAACTTAATCTACTAGTATTAAGGACACGCATGACATTCCGCCAGACCATTCAGCGAATACTGAAAAGCAACAACGTCGATATGACCTTTGAAATGCTTCAGGTAATGCATTGTTTGTGGAAAGAACAGGGAGTCAGCCAACAATCGCTGGCCGAAAAAACAGCGAAAGACAAAGCATGCCTCACCAACCTGATCAATAATCTCGAGAAGAAAGGATGGGTTATACGGCAGGAAGATTGCAACGACCGCCGTAATAAACTGATATACCTCACCCCCGAAGGAGAAAAGGTGGCCGACAAGATCAAATCCCTCCTGAAAGACATGTACACCCAGGTCGGGCAGCAAATGAACACCAAACATATGGAAGCCTGTATGAAACATCTAAGCAAACTGAATGAGATATTTGATCAAATATAGTTTTTTACTGTTACTGTTTATAGGAAAGCCTGTTGCGACTTGTTCCCAACAGGCTTATTCTCTTACCCTCGACGAACTCTTCCGCCTGGGTACGGAAAACAACTTGCGCCTGCAAGCCTCCCACATGCAGGAAGTCGTCGCAGCCGACAAGGAAAAAACAGCGCAAACGGCCCGTCTGCCCGGTATCAGTATCGGTGCGACGACCGGATATATCGGACAGTCTACCGTCTTCCGGCAGGGACTGACGCAACCGGTTCATCCCGACCTGCCCGACTGGTCGCATAATTATAATGTAGAAGTAACTCAACCCGTCTATCGCGGAGGCAAAATACATTATAATATCAAACGTGCCTCGTTGGAGAAACAGATTGCAGCACTCAATTCGGCCAGTAGCAAAGCCGAAGTCAAACTGCTCCTGCTCCGTCAGTATATGGACCTTTTCAGTCTCTACAAACAAAAAGACGTATTTGCCCGTAACGTGGAAGAGTCCACCCGCAGACTTGAAGATATCCGCCGCCTGAAGAAAGAAGGTATCGTCACCCGCAACGACGAGTTGCGTAGCGAACTGCAACTCACCAACGACCAGCTGGCTTGCCGCGAAGCAGACGATAATATCGCAATCGTCTCCCAGCAACTTGACGTCTTGCTCGGACTGGATGAAACATTCCTCCTGCAACCCGACACGGCATTGCTTTACACGGCCGTTTCACTGGAAAGCTATGATGCCTACGTCCAACAGGCTTACCTCAACTATCCCGAATTACAGATCGCCCGCTACAACACGAAGCTGGCTGAAAACGATATATTCCTGTCAAAAGCCGACTATCTGCCCTCACTCTCGGTACGTGCCGCCAATACCCTGGCACGCCCGCTAAGCACTACGATGGAAGACGTCTTCTCCAACAACTGGAATATCGTTTTAAGCCTCTCCTACAACCTGTCATCCCTCTATCAGAATAAACATAAGATACATGAGGTAAAACAAATTGTCAATATCCAGAAAAATAAGGAAGAACAAATCCGCCAGGATATCCGTATTAATGTCAAAAGCGCCTGGATCAGGCATCATGAAGCGCTCGACCGCGTACAGGCACTGATCCTGTCGGTCAGGCAAGCGGAGGAGAACTACCGTATCGTAAGCAACCGTTACCTCAACCAGCTATCCATCCTGACCGACCTGCTCGATGCCAGCAGCGTCAGGCTTGAAGCCGAACTGCAACTGACCAATGCACGCACCGAGGCCATCTACAGTTATTATCAACTGATGCATGCGTACGGCAATTTATAACTCAATTAAAAACAGATAAATATGTCCGGACTAGATAGAAAAAGAAAACAACTGAGGAGACTGAAAATAAGGAATACCACCCTCAACACCGTATGTATCCTGCTCGCTTTCAGCGGCATATCATGGACGGTCAACTACTTCTGGAAATATGTCAACTACGAAATCACCAATGACGCCGTAGTGGATCAATATATCACTCCCATCAATATCCGCGTACCGGGTTACATCAGGGAAGTCCGTTTCACCGAGCACCAGCAGGTAAAGGAAGGCGACACCCTTCTGATCCTCGACGACCGGGAATACCGTATCAAGTTGAAAGATGCCAAAGCCGCCCTCCTCGACGCCCAGGCCTCTAAAGACATACTAAGTTCCGGCATCGAAACCTCCCAGGTGAATATCAGCGTACAGGAGGCAAATATCGCCGAGACGGAAGCCCACCTTCGGCAACTCGAACAGGACCATCGACGTTATGCCAACCTCCTGGCCGAAGAGTCCGTCTCGCAACAGCAATACGAACAGGTCAAGGCTGAATACGAAGCCATGAAAGCCCGTTACGAATCCCTGCTCCGCCAAAAGAGTGCCGCCCAATCGCAATATTCGGAGACGAGCAAGAAAAGCGGCAGTGTGAAAGCGGCCATCCTGCGCAAAGAAGCCGACCTGGAGATGGCGCAGCTCAACCTGTCGTATACAGTCGTCACCGCCCCCTTCGACGGATACATGGGACGCCGCACGCTGGAGACCGGACAGCTGGTTCAAGCCGGACAAACCCTCAGCTACCTCGTCCGCAACAACGACAAATGGATAACCGCCAACTACAAGGAAACACAAATCAGCCATATCTACATCGGCCAGCAAGTACGCATCAAAGTAGATGCCGTAGACGACCGCATTTTCCACGGCACCGTGACGGCGATCTCCGAAGCGACCGGCTCCAAATACTCCCTCGTCCCGACCGATAACTCTGCCGGCAACTTCGTCAAGATACAACAGCGCATCCCTGTGCGTATCGACCTGACAGACGTTTCGCCCGAAGACATGAACCTGCTCCGTGCCGGCATGATGGTGGAAACGGAAGCATTGAAAAGACATTGAATAATACAGCATAATGGCTACACAAACACCCCTGAATGTCCCTATCCGCCCCTGGGTCCCCCGCTGGCTGGGGATCGTTACGGCTTTTACCGTAATGCTGCTGATCATCCTGATCAACGGAGCCTATACTGGGACTATCACTGAAGTTTCGGGAACGCTGGGTGTGTTGAGCGAAGACATCAGCATGGCTTACTATGCGACATCGGCGGGAATGGCGGTTGCTTATCCGCTGATCCCGAAAGTGCGTCCGGTAGTGACCACTAAAACGATCCTGCTGATCGACCTCCTGTTGCAGGTGATCCTCAGCTTTATCTGTGCACAGGTGAACCAGATGGATATCATTATCGTATGCAGCTTCTTTATCGGTTTTCTGAAAGGTTTCGCCATGCTGGAGATCATCCTGATGATACGTCCACTTTTCAGTCCGCAGAATGTGCGCAGCGAATTTTATGCTTACTTCTACCCGATCGTGTTCTCGGCAGGCCAGGTCTCGATGGCGGTCACGGCACAGTTGGCCTATTACTACCAATGGCAGTATATGTATTACTTCGTTATCCTGCTCTTGTTGGTTGCCATCTCTTTTATCCTGATGTTCTTCCGGTATGCCAGGCGTCCCGTCTATTTTCCTTTTAAAGAGATCGATTGGAAAAGCATCCTGCTCATGGCCTCTATCCTGCTTTTCACCATCTGGTCGGCCACTTACGGGAAGACACTCGACTGGTTTTCGTCCGCTAAAATCACGGTGTATGTGTTGTCGCTGCCGGTATTAGTCTGGTTATTCCTGTTCCGGCAGAAGACGCGGAAAAATCCGTATCTGAAACTGGAAGTGCTGAACAGCAGCAAGGCGTTGATCGGCTATTTCTTCATGATGCTGGTGATGTTCTTTTCTTCCACCAGTTCGCTGGTGACCAGTTATATGAATAATATCATACGGGTAGACAGCGTACATGCCAATTTTCTGAATCTCTGGATGCTACCGGGGTTTATCTGCGGGGCGGTGATCTGTTTCTGGTGGTTCCGCTGGCAACGGTGGCGTTTCAGGATACTGATATCCGGAGGGATGCTGTGTTATGTGATCTATCTGGCTATCCTCTATTTCGGAATCACACCGGACGGGAGGTATGAAATGTTATATCTTCCGATGTTTCTCCGGGGAATGGGAATGATGATCCTGTTTATCGCTTTCGGTGTGTATGCAGTGGAAGATATGAATCCGAAGCTGATGATATATAATGCGTTCTTCCTGATATCCTGCCGTTCGGTCATAGCCCCTGCTCTTTCGTCGGCCTTCTTCAATAATATGCTTTACCGCCTGCAATTGCGGGATATGGCGATCCTCTCGGAGAATATGCACCTCGATAACCCGCTGGCGGCACAGCAATACAACCAGTCGCTCAATAATGCACTGGCACAGGGACATAGCATGACGGATGCCGTGCAACTGGCTACAAACAGTCTTTACATCACCCTGCAATCGCAAAGCCTGTTGCTTGCCCTGAAAACGATCATCGGCTACGTGCTCATCTTTGCGATTGTGGTGATGGTTATCTCCCGCTTTACGCCTTTCCACAAGACATTGAAAGTCGAGATTGTAAAGACTGGGGAAGATATGGTCTGATTAAATATAGTATTCCGCTGCGTCGACTATCCCAACGCGCAGGGCATATTTGGTTGCCTCGTGCACATTATTTACTTCCAGTTTGCGGAAAATGTTTTTGCGATGGGTGGTGATGGTGTGGATGCTGGAGAAACGCTCGGAGGCAATTTCTTTGGTTGTCTTGCCTAAAGCGATGGATTTCAGTATTTCTTTTTCTGTTGAGGTCAGTACGGGGTGCTCTTTGGGTTCACGGACTATTTTCTTTTCTGAAAGCAGGTTATGAATCCGTTGACAGATAAAACGTTCGGAATGTAAAGCCGATTGCAGGGCCGCACGTATTTCTGCTGACGGGGCATCTTTCAAGACGATGCTGAAAGCCTCGCTGCTGAAGAGGATGCGGCGGATAAAATCTTCGCTCAGTTCATCGCTGAAAAGTATCCAGGAGACCTGTTTGAAACGTTCCTGCAAGATCAGAAGTTCGTCGGCACTCGTCAAATCGAAAAGCGTGTAGTCGAGGATTACGACAGCCTGCGGATGCTGTTGGAGGAGTTGAAGCAGCTCGTGTTTGTCGGCAGCCTCGGTCACAAGGCCAAGGTCCGGCATCCTGTCGCTCAGGTAAAGGATGCCGGCTTTGGTGATATCCTGGTTATCGGCTATGATAAGCGTCCGCATCAGCGTATGGCTAAAGCCTGTTTAATGTCGTTATACAAATCGTCAACCGATTCGAGTCCGACCGACAGGCGGATTGTTTGCTGGCTGATATCCATTTCCTGCCGTTGCATTTCGGTGAAACTGCCGTAGATGGTGCTTGCCGGATGAATAGCCAATGTCTTGTTGTCGAACAGGTTCGTGGCACGGCGGATCAGTTGCAGGCGGTTCATAAAGGCAAAGCAAGCCTCACGGGAAGGGAGGTCGAATGTCAGCATGGCTCCCGGATATTTTCCGAACTGGGCAGTGCTCAGTTTATAATAAGGATTATTTTTCAGGCCGGTGTAATTGACCGACACAATACCTTCCAGCGTTTGCAGCCGGCCAGCCAGTTCCAGGCAAGTTGCTCCCTGCCGTTCGAAACGGATGGGCATGGTTTCCAGTCCCAGCGTCTGCATGTAGGCGACCTGCGGAGTCATATAAGCGCCCAGGTTCCGGTGTATCTCCTTCCGGAGGCGGGTGGTGAAAGCGCGTTCGCCAAACTGTTCATACCAATGTTTCAGTGTGATGAAATGGCTCCAGTCGAAGGTCCCGTTATCAAGTATCAGGCCTCCTATGCTTGTTGCCCCGCCGGAGATATATTTGGTGCTGGATACGATCTCGATATCTATACCGAAATCTTTTCCGTGGAAGACGGAGAAAGGAACGATCGTTGTGTCGGCGATCAAAGGTACTCCCGCCTCCTTTGCGATAGAAGATAACATCTTCAGGTCGGCCACTTCCAACTGCGGATTGGTAATCACTTCGAGAAAGATCGCACAGGTGTTGCAGTCGATATGGGCGCGGACCTCGTCGGGATCGGTCAGGTTGCAGAAACGTGCCTCGATATCAAAGGCGGCCAGCGTCGTCTTCATCAATGACCAGGTATTGCCGAACAGATGCGGGGAAGTGACGATATTGGCTTTTGCACGCCCGATCGTCATCAACGTGTTGCAAATGGCGGCCATACCGGAATTAAGGGCGGTGACACTCATGGCTCCGGTAACGGACAGCACACGATCTTCAAAATATTGTACGGTCGGATTCGTAATCCTCGAATAAGCATGGTCGGACGTACGGCCACAGAAAGCGGCTTCCATCGCTTCCGCCGATTCGAACTCGTAAGCAGCAGTGTTATAGACCGGCATTGCCAATGAGCCATAGGCGTCCGGCTTCTCGTAAGGCGTATGAAGCAAACGGGCTTCAAAACTATTTTCTTCCATTCTGTATTTTCCTAATGTAATTTTCTTTTTGCCGCTACAAATGTAGGATTCATTTAGATGCAAAATAGAATTCTCCGGTAAAATTAGCACATCCAACTGTTAAATTGTATCTTTGGATTCCTATTAAACGATCTAAAAGAGCTGTTATATGAAGATAATAACATACAATGTAAACGGCCTCCGCGCCGCTGTGGGAAAAGGCTTTCCGGAATGGTTAAAACAAGAGCAGCCCAATGTACTCTGCCTGCAGGAAACTAAACTTCAGCCGGATCAGTTCCCGGCAGATGCCTTTGCGGATTCAGGTTATAAACCCTACCTGTTTAGTGCCCAAAAGAAAGGTTATAGCGGGGTAGCTATCCTCACCCGCCAAGAACCTGATTATGTGGAAACGGGAATGGGCATAGAGAAATATGATAACGAAGGTCGTTTTATCCGTGCGGATTATGGTGACCTGTCAATTGTCAGTGTCTACCATCCTTCCGGAACCAGTGGTGATGAACGCCAGGCATTTAAAATGGAATGGTTGGAAGATTTCCAGCGTTATGTAGTGGAATTACAGAAAACACGTAAGAATCTGATTCTTTGCGGCGACTATAATATCTGTCATGAACCGATAGACATTCATGATCCGGTACGCAATGCGACCAACAGCGGTTTCCTTCCCGAAGAACGCGAATGGATGACACGGTTTCTGGATGCAGGATTTATCGACACATTCCGCCATCTCAATCCGGAAAAGCAGCAATATACATGGTGGAGCTATCGTTTCAACGCCCGTAAAAACAATAAAGGCTGGCGTATCGATTACTGCATGGTCAACGAACCGGTAAAACCGTTGCTGAAATCGGCTTATATTCTGAATGATGCCGTACATTCAGATCATTGCCCGGCGGTATTGGAGATTGGATAAAAGACAGAAAGTATATATGAAAAGGGCCGTATCAAAAGTCTTTTGATACAGTCCTTCTTCTCTTTATTCACGCCAATACTCCGGCTTGTCCATTGCGTCAGCGCATCTTACCTTTCCTCTAGGAACATCCCCTGCTTCCGAAGTAAGGGATTGATACATCCAGCAATCAGCATAGATATCTTCAATCGGATAAGGAGGCGGATAACCGGCTGCTTCTGCATTTCCTTTAAAACCATGACGGGGATAATACTCTTTATGCCCCAGCACAAAAACCATCTCCACTCCCATCTCCTTCAATATCCGATGGCCTTCCCGGATCAGCAAACCTCCGAGACCTTGTTTCTGATACTCCGGCTTTACGGCCAAAGGTGCCAGGATATAAACAGAAGGTGAAGGATTGCTCCCCTCCAATGAGGCCTTTGTAAAAAGGATATGGCCTATGGCCTCCCCCTGATAACAGGCAAGCAACGAGACGTAAGGTTCTGCTGTCTGATCTGCCAAAAGGTCTTTCACCAGTACGGCCTCGTCATCTTCACCGAAAGCGAGTCGTTCAACGTTCATTACATCGTTAAAATCGTCAGAAGTAGCCCTTCTGACTTGCACGTCGTTTAAATTCATGACTATAATATATTAAATGGTTACTATGCTCCCTTATGGGAACAGTTTTTATATGAAAAAGGATATAATAATAAGGCCCGGATGAAGATGTATATCCGGAAAATTGAAGTGGCCAGCCTATAAAGAGTTATAGGCTGTTATTAAGCACTTATAGATGTAGAAAGTAGTGTTTTCAAAAAACTGTTTTTATAATTCGGGAGCAAATATAGCAAAATAATCCGGTTAGTAACCACTCAGTGCCGGAAGAAGTATCTTTTCCATGATCTTATATCCGTCCAAAGTAGGGTGCACGCCGTCTTTGGAATATTTCTCCGGCAAACCTCCCCGCCCATCCGTCAATTGAGAATGATAATCAATATAAGTAAGACCTTTACGGTCTGCATAAGCCTTAATCATTTTATTCAGTTCGATAATTTTATCGGCAGGTTCCAGTCCTTTATGCCAACCGAAATCATAGGCGGGCAAAACAGAACAAAGAATCACATCGATATGGTTTGCTTTTGCCAACTCGGTCATAGATATGATATTTCCCAGTATATTTTCCTGAGAGATATATCCGTTGTTTTGGGCAATGTCATTGGTCCCGGCCAGGATTACAACAGCCTGCGGTTTGAGATTGATTACATCTGCACGAAACCGCACCAGCATTTGAGCCGTCGTTTGTCCGCTGATACCTCTGCCGATAAAGCCATTGTTCTTAAAGAAAAGCGAATCGTTGTTCCACCAGCCCTCCGTAATCGAATTTCCCATGAATACCACTTTAGATGGGAGTTCTACCGTTTTATTAAGTTCGGCATACCGGCCAAAATTGGCCCAATCTTTCTCCTGGCCTAAAAGAGAGGAGGCAGCCAATGCACACACAACCAGCATCAGCCATTTCTTAAAGTTCTTCATAACATGATTTTATTAAGTTACATGAGATACAAAAATAATTCTTTTATCCTTATCTTTGCCCTAAATCTAAATTAAAAACACATCATATTCCTATGAAAAACTATTTCAAAAGAAATTGTTTCTTTATTCTATTCGTCTTTTTGATGTTTCAGAGTCATTCTACTCTGTGGGCAATAGATGGTGCCGGAATAGCATTCAAGGTTAGTCTGTCAGGAAAGATTTATCATCAATTTTCTTTTTTGCTGGAAGAGGATATCCGTCCGAAATCAAACTTCAAACAGGCAGAGTGGTTTCTGACAACAGGAGAAATCAACTATACATTCAACCGGTATCTGAAAGCCGGAGTAGCCTATATGTTACTTAACCAGTACAAGGCTTCCGAAGAGTTACGGAACAGATATTATGTGTATGCTTCGGGAAAATATCCTGTCGGCAACTTTGTCCTGTCTCTTCGCGAACGATTCCAGAGTACTTATAAAACAGGCGCCGAACATCCCAAGAATTATCTCCGGACAATGCTCACCTTCTCCTATAAGATCAGTAAAACGGATTTCTCCCCTTTTGCTTATGCCGAAATATTTAATGACACCGGCTATCAGGGTAATATGCACACAGACAGGATTCGCCTCTCAGCCGGAAGCGATTATAAGATAAACAAACAAAACGCATTGCAGTTATATTACCGTTACCATATATTCAACGTATATGATCCGGTCAATTATAAACATGCAATAGGGCTGACCTACTCACACAGGTTCTAAAAAAATAACTATCTTTGCAGCCGGAATTTAATTTATAGACATGATACGGAAAGTTTTTGCTTTCCCGAGTGCTTGATAAACCTCGTAAAAAACAAGAATTATGCAGAAGACAACTGTAACAATCCCATTCATGCTGCTCGGCATCCTGTTCAATATATGTCTGGTAGCGTCCAATCTTTTAGAGACGAAAGTCGTACAGGTATTTGGCATTACTGCTACAGCCGGACTGATCGTATTCCCTATTTCCTATATTATCAATGATTGTATTGCCGAAGTATGGGGATTTAAGAAAGCGCGTTTGATTATCTGGAGCGGATTTGCTTCGAACTTCCTCGTTATCGGGTTTGCACAACTGGCAGTCATGTTGCCTGCCGCCTCGTTTTGGGAAGGGGAAGAAGGTTTTAACTTCGTCTTTGGAATGGCTCCGCGCATTGCGATTGCAAGCCTGATCGCTTTTCTGGTCGGCTCGTTCCTGAATGCATATGTGATGAGCAAGATGAAGATTGCTTCTAAAGGGAAAAACTTTTCTTTACGTGCGATCGCTTCGACATTAGTGGGTGAGAGTGCCGATTCGATGATTTTCTTTCCGATCGCTTTTGCCGGATTGATTCCCTGCAAAGAATTATTAATCATGATCGGGACACAGGCGGTTCTGAAATCCCTCTATGAGGTGATCATTCTTCCAGTAACGATTCGCGTGGTAAAATACATAAAAAAGGTGGACGGTAGCGATGTCTATGATATCGGAACTTCTTATAATGTTTTGAAGGTAAAAGATATATGAGAGTGTCAAAAGTCATACTATGGCACGCAGATGACGCAGATTAAACAGATGAGCAGAGATAAATAAATTGAATATCAATAAATAATCTGTGTTTATCTGCCCGATCTGTGTCATCTGTATGCCATTTAGTGTATTTTGACACAGCTCCAACTTACTACATTTAGCCTGCCGGAAAGTCTATCGTTTCTGTGCTTTCTGTCCAGTTCTCTACTTCGAAGCCGTCAGATGAGGTTTCTTCGGAGTATAATTCTCCTAATGTGATATTGAAAGTCAGACGGTTTCCGGCTATTAATGCATTGTCCAACAGTTTCCGGAAATGTTTTACCAATCCATTCTTCAACGTCAGCATAATAGTCAGGGGAGGATTGTCGGAAGAAGGGAAAACCATAACTGTTGAATTGGCGGACATGGACATACTATCGGTCGACATGGTCAACGGAAATGCGACAGTCTTTGTGAAGTCGCTTGCTTCAGCAGTATAATAGTCCAGCCGGGAAGCAATATTTCCAACCAGGATACGGGCAGAAGCGATACTCGCATCCATCTTATCACCATCTTTATTCGTCAGTGTTATTTTTAAACCGGCTGTGGCATGCTTCATCGTTGCCTGCATTTTATCCGTACCAACTTTGATGGGATTGACTGCATGCAGATAGTCATAGACAGGCATATAAGTTGTATCTTTATAATTATCCTGATACATAGTCATATACAAATCTGACAAATCTGCCCCTACACGTAAACCGGGCTCTCTGATAGCTGCGGCATCATAGATCGAATCGGTCTGGCTGTTTTTGGATAATCCCCAGTACAGGAAATTATAATCTCCCAAAGGCAACCTGACAGGAGCAGTAGCTTTATAAATGGAACCGTCTTTTATAGTGTAGGTTGCATTAATAGGCGACAATGTACCGTTAATGCCATAATTCCCATAATAAAGGCTGGAATCTCCGGTACAAGGATAAACCATCAGGACACCGGTAAATGATGTTGTTGAAGTGCCTGTTGAAACACTCATTTCGGCCAGCTCGGGACTTATCAGATCATCTGTGTTTACGCAATGGCAATCGTCATCCTTCGAACAGCTGCCGAAAAATACGCCCATCAATAGCGTAGAGAAAACTAACTTATTCATAATCACCAAATATTTGTTTAGATTTATGCTTATAGAAACAGCACACAAACAGTTTGGTTCTCGGAATCGGTCTTATTAACTTTTAAAATAACGGCTACAATTTATTTGAACAAATGCGACCAGTCTTCCCGTGGCAGGGGAGTATAGGTATGGATACCAAGGGTTTCCGCCGTACGGCAGTTAGGTATGGCATCATCCAGGAATAAGGTTTCTTCCGGATTGATACCGGCATCTTTCAAGACATATTCAAATATATCGGCATTGGGCTTGACCATATTCAACTCATAGGAAAGGTATATCTTTCCGAAAAAGTCTTCAGCATGATGTCCTTTATAGGCAAAGCTATTCTTCTCGGCCCATTGCCAGTGGATCTCATTCGTATTACTGAGAAGCATCGTATTGTATCTGGAACGAAGCTCCATCAATAAATCGAGTTTGTAGGTCGGTATATCATCGAGCATGGCAATCCAGGCAGCATCGATCTGTTCGTCGGTCAGGCGCTGCTGGGTAAGGTGGCGGATACCGTCTCTGAACTCGGCAGAGGTGATAGTTCCCATCTCTATCTGCATAAACAGGTCTTTACTGTTCAGGATGCAGTCGCGGACATCGGGCACACCAAAACTTTCAAAGGCCTCCACACAGCGATTGCGGGTCAGATTAATGATCACTCCGCCAAAGTCTATAATCAGATTCTTTATTCCTTCCATACTCATCAATAATAATTACCAGCGTCTGCGACGTCTGTGGTGACGCTGTTTTTGTTTATAATCACGTATTCTGCGGTAGACTACCCAGACAAATAACAAGCCGAATACAGCAAAAATCAACAGGACAATACCGGTATTCAGGTTATCGCCTTTCACACGGCTCCACATTTCCAGCACAAGCTCCGTCTCATCGCCAAAGTCACGGATCATGGCACAACGTTCCACCACTTTATGATCAGGATATTGTACCGGATTGATCCGGATACTGTCGTTTCCGGGACCGAAGAAATAGCTGAGATCAGAAAACTCCTCGATTGTCGTATCTATTTTGGCTTCCAGTATCTCCGGTGTGGCAACGGCACTTACATAACCATTGGCATCCATATTGCGCAAGGCAATGTCCGGACGGCAAAGATAATCTAAAAAATAACTGGCAGCCTTCACATTACGGGCATATTTCGGAATTGCCCAGCCATCATACCAGATATTACTACCTTCGAGCGGCACTTCATAACCCAACTCCACTCCTACGGCATCGGCTTCTTCCATTGCCCAGACGGCATCTCCGCTCCAGGTAAGGTTCAGCCAGGCTTTGTTTTTGGTCATCATTTCCTTACCGAAGTCGGCTTCCCATCCGGCAATATTGGGTTTCATACGTTTCAGATAATCCTCGGCAATAGCGATTGCTTCAGGGGAGTTGTCGTTCATCAGTTGCTCTACCGTAACAGTTCCGTCGGCAAGTTCCTTGGCATGAGCATAAATGATGGCAGTACCATAGGCATCGCGATAACTGTCTTTCATCAGGATCTTGTTCTTATACTTGGGATTCCACAGGCAATCCCAGGTCATCACTTCATCCTTTGAAACAAATTTCTTATTATACAGCAAGCCTGCCGTGCCCCACATATAAGGAACGACGTAGTCGGTTGTTTTCATTCCAGGCTGGCTCAGTTTATTGAGTTGTTCCTGGATATACGGGGAAATGTTATCCAGATAATCGGGCGTTTTTCCAAAGTTACGGTCGATGGGAAGCAATAGCTTTTTCTTCAGCATACGTTCGATGATATATTCCGAAGGACATATCAGGTCGAAATCTTCGTGACCACGCTCCACCTTGGTCAACATGATCTCGTTAATGTCGAATACCTGGTAAATGATACGAATATCCTCTCCCGTCTGCTCCTTATACCAGACCGGAAATTCATCCAGAATATCTTCATCAATATAATCCGCCCAGTTATAGATTTTCAATATCTTACTGCGCTCTTTTTCCGTACGTGCACAGGACGCAAAGACGCCCAGGCAAGCGACAAATACGCATATTATTTTAATTAGTCTGTTCATTACCCTACTCCTGTTTGACATTATTTAGCGGCTTTATCAGCCTCTTATTTATCACAATCAGCAACACCAGTACAGTGACAAAGATGATTGTGGACAACGGACGCAGTTCAGGAGTAAGTCCTCCCTTCCGGGCATCCGCATAGATAAAGGTTGAAAGTGTCTCCAGTCCTTCGTTACCGATAGTAAAGATCGTAACGGCAAAGTCGTCGATCGAAAGCGTGAAAGCCAATATAAAACCACTGATCATTCCTGGCCATATCTCCGGCATAATCACTTTGCGCAATGCCTGAAACGGAGTTGCACCCAGATCAAGCGCGGCTTCATATACATTCTGATTCATCTTTTTCAGACGGGGCATCACACTCAATACAACATAAGGAGTACAAAATGAAATATGCGCCAGTACAACTGTAGTAAATCCCTGCGAAATACCGAAACTGACAAACAACAGGAACAGGGAAACCCCGGTTATGATATCTGCATTCATCATCGGTATGGCATTTCCGAAGTTCATGATTCTACGCGAACGGCTTCTCAGGTTGAATATACCGATGGCAGCAATACTCCCCAGGATTGTCGAGATAGATGCAGCCAGCATGGCAATGGCAAATGTATTCCACAAAGCACCTACCAGCGAACGCTGCACGCCTCCGGTAAACAAGGAAGTATACAATTTTGTTGAAAATCCCGTCCAGTTACCCAGCACCTTCGCTCGGTAAATGAAAAGATCATAATGATCAGGATCGGAGAATAAAGCAGGATAAGAAGCAGCCACAGATAGGCCTTCGCCATTATTTTCGTCATCATATCACACCTCCTCCTTCATTTGAGGCATTGTCTTCCTCGTTGGTAAACAGGATCGTGACACCGATCAGCAGCAACATGATAAGAGACAGGGCAGCGCCATAGTTCCACATCCCGTTATTGATATTTTCCTGTACGGTCGTACCGAACAGTTTGATATTGTTCATTGTCAGCAACTCGGCAATAGCAAACGTCGAAACGGTCGGCATAAAGACCATCACGATACCGCTCATCACACCGGGCATCGACAAAGGAAAAATTGTCTTCATAAATACCTGGAAAGGATTGGCTCCCAAATCCTGTGCGGCTTCGATCAGGTTACGGTCCATCTTCTGCAATGTGTTATAGATCGGATAGATCATAAAGGGCAGGAAGTTGTATACCATACCGAAGATCAAGGCTCCTTCCCCCAAAGGCAAATCAAGGAAATCGAACAGGGCGACTGTTGCCAACGTACGGATCAGAATGTTCACCCACATCGGCAGGATAAACAACACGACCATCGTACGGGAAGTATTAAAACGGGCCTGACTCAATATATAGGCTGCCGGATATCCTAAGAGCAGGCAGACCAAAGTGGTAATGATCGCAATACCGATAGAATAGACAAAGGTATTCAATGCCTCGGGATGCATCATAAATTTACGGAAATTGGCGAAAGTAAATGCTCCCTCGGCATCCGTAAAGGCATATAAAACGATCAGGAGCAATGGCATCACTACGAATACCGCCAGAAATAATGCGTAAGGAATCGTCCAGTTCCTGCGCCGCATGAAAAATGCTGAGACTTTATTTATCACTTCCTTTCCTTTTAGTTATGAATAATACGTATATTCTCAGGGGCAATCCGTATACCGACCCGGTCACCATCGTCCCAGACATCTGTCGTATCGACGAAAATATCTTCGTCCCAGTCAGTAAACACTGTCAGATGATAATGGTTCCCTTTGTACAGGATAAATTTCACTTCACCTGTCAGCTTGCCGTCTTCTTCATTATCCTCCAGAATAACATGACGAAAATCGACTTCCACTTTTACAGGAGCGTCCGGTTCCATATCGGGAACTTCGTTACACTCAAAAGTGGTTCCAAGAAATTCCACATGGGTAGAATCAATCATTTTACCTTCAAACGTGTTGCAAACACGTTCTTTCTTCATGACGTGAATATCGAATGGTTTTACCAGCAATCCGACTTCCTGTCCGGCTTCGAAACAATGATAATCCTGTACCATGAACTCGTATCCTTCGGGAGTCTGCACCATCATTTCGTAATGGACTCCTTTAAAGATGGAAGAAGTAACCGTTCCGGTCAGCATGGCAGCTTCCGACGGGTCGAATATATAAATATCTTCCGGACGGATTACGACATCGACCGGTGCCTGTTCTCCAAACCCTTCATCGACACATTCAAAATCGTGTCCGGCAAAAGAGACTTGCTTATCTTTTATCATCAATCCGTTCAGGATATTACTTTCGCCGATGAAATCGGCT
This sequence comes from Parabacteroides sp. AM58-2XD, assembly GCF_003463685.1. Taxonomy (NCBI): domain Bacteria; kingdom Pseudomonadati; phylum Bacteroidota; class Bacteroidia; order Bacteroidales; family Tannerellaceae; genus Parabacteroides; species Parabacteroides sp. AM58-2XD. Next base: position 8,702 of record NZ_QSDP01000047.1, on the reverse strand, counting down.
ACAAACGAGTTGATCGGTTCGTTATAGATATCGATCGGGGTTCCTATCTGCTGGATACGGCCTTCGCTCATCACGACAATCGTATCGCTCAATGTCAATGCTTCTTCCTGGTCATGCGTTACATAAACGAAAGTAATACCGAGTGACTTATGCATTTCCTTCAATTCCATCTGCATATCTTTACGCATCTTTAGGTCAAGTGCAGCCAACGGTTCGTCGAGTAATAACACTTCCGGTTCATTCACAATGGCCCGGGCAATAGCGACACGCTGCTGTTGTCCGCCGGAAAGGGAATCAACATCACGGTATTCGTAATCGGTCATACCGACCATCTTCAAGGCCTGCTTTACCTTCTTTTCGATCACGGCGGAAGGCAGTTTCTTTAATTTCAGACCGAAAGCGATATTATTGAAAACATTCAGGTGCGGGAACAATGCATATTTCTGAAACACCGTATTGACCGGCCTTTTGTGTGGCGGTGTTTGTGTAATCTCCTTCCCTGCAATGGAGATCTCCCCTTCCGAAGCGGTCTGAAATCCGGCTATCAGACGTAACAATGTGGTCTTACCACAACCGGAAGGTCCCAAAATAGTAACAAACTCGCCCTTACGGACAAACAAATTTACATCATTCAGCACAGCCTTGTCCCCAAAGAACTTGGATACATGTTCTACACTGATAATGCAGTCGGACTTTTGCATAAATTTATCCCTTTTCCTTACAAGTTAAACATAAAATCGCTCGCTTTTATAAAAAGCGGCACAAAGGTATACATTTTAAGGGACTTTCAAAACGTCTGAACCGTTAAGAGATGGATATATAAAAGAACGTTGCTGAACTTTATTTATTTCCCTTGGGTAACAACAGATTCAGTAAAACTCCCAATAATGCGGACAACCCGATACCGGCCATTGTAAAGCCGCCAAATTCAATTGCTGCGCCACCTATGCCGAAGGTAAGGATCAGCGAAACAATAATCAGGTTGCGTGTATCGCCCAGATTCGTCCGGTTTTGTATCAGGCTGTTTATACCGACAGCCGCAATCGTACCGAACAATAACAACATTATTCCGCCCAACACTGCCGGCGGAATCGATTTCAGAAAAGCACAGATCTTCCCAAAGACAGAAAAGACAATACCTGTCACCGCAGCAATACGGATAACGGTAGGGTCCGTGATCTTTGTCAGCGAGATAGCGCCAGTCACTTCGGAATAGGTCGTTACAGGAGGTCCTCCGATCAGGCCGGCAGCAACACATGCCAGGCCATCCCCCAACATAGTACGGTGCAAACCCGGATCTTTCACGAAATCTTTACCGGTCACTTCATTGATAGCATACACATCGCCGATATGTTCAATGATCGGGGCTATGGTAACCGGAATCATAAAAATCACAGCTTCCCAGGATAATTCCGGTTTAACGAACTGGGGAAACGCAAACCAGGGAGCGGCAACAATCGGTTCAAAATCAATCATCCCAAAGACTGCTCCGGCAATATACCCCACAATTATCCCACAAAAGATAGGGATCAGCTTGATCATCCCCTTCCCGAGCAAGGATGCCAGAATAGCCGTCAGCAAAGCGATCAGGGCCAGCGGCCAGTTCTCTTTCGCCATATTCACACCGGAACCGGCAAGCGACAAACCAATCAGTATAATTACTGGCCCGATCACGACCGGAGGGAAAAGCGTTTTAATAAAACCGATGCCACGCCATTTTATCAATGCGCTCATCAGTCCGTAGACGGCACCTACAGCAACCAGACCGGACATCGTACCCGGCAAACCATATAATTCCGTCGCTTTAATGATGGGAGCAACGAAAGCAAAACTACTTCCCAGGAAAATAGGAACTTTTCCTTTTGTAACCAGATGAAAGATCAATGTACCCAGCCCGGCAGTAAAAAGGGCTGTCGAAGGATCAAGACCGACCAATAAAGGCACTAATACTGTTGCACCAAAGGCTACAAAGAGAAATTGAACGCCCACTATTGTTTTTTGAGCAGGGCTCAGTGATTTTTTGCTGTCCATTGCGAAATAAAAGATTATATTTGCACAAATATAAATAGAATAATTCAAACGCTGAATAAGAATATGACACAGAATAGCTTTCATAAAGAAACAGCCTATTTTGCATCCGGCTGTTTTTGGGGAACCCAATATCACCTGGAAAAAGTAAAAGGCGTAGAATATACGCATGTCGGCTACATGGGCGGAACAGCAAATAATCCGTCCTATCCGGAAGTTAAAACAGGGACAACCGGCCATGTAGAAACCGTTGAAGTCATCTTTGATCCTTCACAAACCAGCTTCGAACAATTGCTGCGTCTTTACTTCGAAACACATGATTTCACACAGGTAGGCGGACAAGGTCCGGACATAGGCAGCCAATACCGCTCCGTTATCTTCTATTGTAATGAAGAACAGAAGGAGATCGCGGAAAGATATATCGGTAAATTATTCGGAATGGGATTTAAAGTAGCTACAGCATTGGAACCCGCCGAGAAATTCTGGATAGGAGAAGATTATCACCAACATTATTACGACAAGAAGGGAGAAACTCCTTATTGTCATATCTATCGAAAGATATTCAATGATTGATTTTGTTTCATCCCAGGGAAACAAATATTTCTTCCGGGAGAAACAAATGTTTCATCCGGAAGAAACTAAAAATATATTATCAGAAGTTTTTCTTATCGTCAATAATATATTCGGGACGCGCTTTGATTTCATCGAACAAAATCCCGACATATTGTCCTAGAACCCCCACTGTCAGCAACTGGACACCGCCGAAGAAAATAACAGATGTCATAATGGAAGTCCAACCGCTTTCCGCATTACTGAACCCGTAGATTTTTCCCAGTGTAAACCAGGCGGCCAAAACAATACCGACCACCACAGCTATAAATCCCAAACTTGTTGCCAACCGAAGCGGCTTTTTAGAGAAATACAACATGGCCGTCGAAGCAAATTTCCACATTTTGCTGAAAGGATATTTCGTTTCACCGGCAATCCGAGCTTCCCGCTCATAATAAAACGGCACCTGCTTATAACCGAGCCAGCTTATCAATCCCCTGATATATTTACCCCGTTCTTGAAAACGGTCGAATTGATCCATAATTTTCCGGTCGATCATACGGAAGTCACCGGTATCCAACGGAAAGCTGACGTCACTCATATAATTAAGCAAACGGTAAAATGCTTTTGAGGTAATTTTTTTGAAAAAGCTTTCCCCTTCCCTTGATTTTCGTACGCAATAAACTACGTTTGCATGCTCTTTTTCCTGCAATTCCAATATACCGGGAATCAGTTCGGGAGGATCCTGCATATCGGCATCGAGTATGACGGCCAGATCAGCGTCACAGTTATTGATACCTGCCGTTACGGCCGGCTGATGTCCGAAGTTTCTTGAAAAATGGATTACCTTTACCTGTGGATCAGAGGCAGCTATACCATCCAGTAATTCCCGGGTTTTATCCCGGCTTCCATCGTTAATATAAATAATCTCAGTAGCAATAGGCACCGACTGCAATGCTTCCTTTGTACGACGGTATGATTCGGATATAACCAACTCCTCGTTGTAACACGGCACTATAACTGCAAGCTTCTTCATCTGCTTTTTATGACTTGAATGTATAAAACTTATTCATTACGAAATTAATAACCGTATAAAAAGCCATAGCCAGCAACTGGTTATAATAAGGATCGATCGACAGGTTGGCATTCAGATACATCAGCAAACCCAGTTGCATCAGGTAACAGATACCGAACACAACACCAAAACGGACGGCACTGCTCATCCAGCCCGCATCGCTATGGAACGTCCACTGCTTGTTCCAGATAAAACTGTTCAGTACCCCTGCCGCATAACCGACTATATTCGATACAATATCCGAACAACCGAGCAGCTTCATCATTATCCAAATAACGACAGCTGTTATAACGGTGTTCCCCACTCCCACTATACCATACTTAATGGCTTGTTTTACTGTTTCCATTCTTATTTATAATATCAGTGACTTCCTGTTGTGTCAGTTCCTTTACATTTGTTATTGTAAAGATGTCTGAAAGGAAATCGCCGTATTGGTTACATTCATTGATAACCTTGTCAAGGGTTAACTTGATGTCTGCACGTACCGGTATCAAAAACACCAGTTCCACATATTGCTCACCGATCGTCAGGCGCTCTATCTCGCAGTCGGCCTTCGGCAGGAAATAAGCGAACTCACGTTCTATGACTTTACGCTGATACTCCTGGAAAGGTTTACGATCCCTGGATAACATCAATACGTAAAAGCGCAATTTCTCACCTTTGCCTCCCAGCCCTGTCGAAATATATATTTGTTTCTCATCCGACAACTCCGACTCCAAAGAGATGCGGCTTTCCATCAAAGCCATATAAGCCCAGTTGCTCACATCTTCGTCCGGGTGCTGCACATAATCTTCCAGCATCCGGTAAGCTTTCACCTCGCGGGAAGTTGCCAGCATGGATAAAATATATTTCTTATAATCGGTTGTCGACTCCGGATTAGACAGACTTTCGCGGAAGGCTATATAATCCATATCGTTTAAATCCGGTTTTGCCCTTTCTTTACGAACCTGTTCGGAATACTTGAAATATTCCATCTGAAGTTCAACCGGAACGCGCTGTTCTAATATATGGAAATGTCCGTCCATCTTGCTAAAAGAGTCACGGAACTTCTTGAATACATCACCTTCTTCTTTCATAGACCTGTTTTTTTAGTTATATACTATACCCAATAAACAAGAAACTAAGACAAAAGTAAGGCTTTTTCCCGATATTTTTGGCATTACAGCATAAAAACGGGGATAAATGGCATTTTTATTTACCTTTTATCCCCAAAATCAGTTCAAATTATGCGAATCAAACGCCTGCATAGATCAGGAACCCCAAACCGACAACAAAAAACAGGAACATTCCCAAATTCAGATAACCGGAAGATCTGGCGCTCCTTTAAATTCATGCCAGATCAGGATTCCCCATAGAGCCGAAACCAATGTTGCTCCTTGCCCCAAGCCGTAAGAAATGGCAGCTCCGGCTTTTTCAGAAGCAATCATACTGAATGACTGCCCTATACACCAGATCACTCCGCCTAATATCCCGACAAAGTGGGTACGGATATTCCCTTTAAAATAACCGGTAATAGAGACAGGGGCACCTTCTAACGGTTTTTTCATCGCAATCGTGTTAAAAAGAAAATTACTAGCAAATACGCCGAGGGCAAAAATAAAAACAGCCGTATAGGGTGTCAACTTGCCTGTTGCGGGAAAGGCAAAGTTTTCCAGATCCATGGAAGCAGCAACAAAACGATAAAAGAAAGCCATAATCACGCCGGCTGCAATAGAAATAAATATTCCTTTTCCGGAAACTTTCTTCGAGCCGACTAATGCTTTTTTATAAGCCAGTCCGTTCAGAAGGATCGCAACAGCAATCAATGCCACACCTGCAAAAATAAACAATGGCTCTCCTTTAGCGGCACCAAAATAATTGATCAGGACGCCCAAAACCAAAGCCAAACCAACTCCTACCGGAAAAGCGACAGACATACCGCATATGGCTATTGCTGCCGAAAGTAATATGTTCGAGGCATTAAAAATGATTCCTCCCAAAAACGCACTGCCGATACTGACCGGATCGGCCTGCATCAGATCGGGAATAAAACTACGGCCTTCGGAACCGATACTGCCCAGGGTAAAAGCAGAGATAACGGAGAACAAAAGAACTCCGATCACATAATCCCAATAAAAGAACTCGTACCTCCATGTCCTGGAGGCCAGTTTCTGTGTATTCCCCCATGAGCCCCAACACAACATGGTCACAACACAAAAAACAATTGCCAATGTATAACTTTGTACAATAAACATATCTTTACTATTTAGAACCAGGTTGATGCATCATATAATTTTCCAGCAGGGCAGCCATTGCACCGACATCATCATAATCTGGTCCCAAATCAGTATCCAGGATCAGACTGACAGGCTGCATGGTTATTTCCTGTACGGTTTTCTTCGGCGTGCTGTTACAGGATACCAACAGAGATAATACACAGATTAACAAAAATAGATATTTCATGATATTATTGATGGTTTGTTTTCAATGGAGTATCCGAATAAACAATCGCTTCACCGAAATTGACTGAAGCATCCGGATGGGGATTCAGCCATTTAAAAGTGACGGTGTGCAGCTTTTCAGGCAACTGATATTTCCAGAACAATTCATGGCGGCGGGTAATATATGAAGCGGGCAAATTGGCTGTTTCCACTAATTCCCCATCTATATACATTTCCACACGGGCAACATACTCGTTATCCCTGGCCTGCACATTCCCTTTAAAGACAATGCCTGTTCCTTCAAATGTAACTTCACCCACTTTTGCCACTTGTTTATTAACACCTATACGGTCTACCGGATATAATCCTTCGAAAGCCTTCTCCAATCTTACCGGAACAGGTTGCTGGCAGGAAATAAAGACGTCATCTCCTTCTATCTTCCCTCCGTTCCGTTCTACTACCTGCAAAGCCTGGTTAAAACTCATCCGGTAAGTCTTATTCAGAGAGATCGTAGTATAGGCAAAGTCCATATCCTCCACTTCTTTCAAGTTTTTCAACCAATATTCCGGAATCTTGTTGTACCCCAAAACAGTCCCTAAAAATCCTGCCGCAGAAGCCGGATTACAATCGGAATCCTGCCCGCAACGGGTGGCAATATCCATCGTTTTATAAAAATCACCTTCACCATACAACAAACCGATCAGGATATAAGCACTATTAATTACAGCATCAATATTGAACGGGACAAAAACACCATCCGGGCAACCGATATCTTCGCTCCATTTCTTTTCGCATTCAAACCAGGTACGTTTCCAATCATCCGGAAACTCTTTATGCCAGCGGATCACATCGTTCATACATTGATAATAACGGCTTTCTTCCGAAATCGTTTTAAGGGCCTCGGAAACTATAAACTCTATATCATCCGAAACAAATGCGAGCGAATACATGGCTCCCACATAAACGCCACCATACCAACCGTCGCCATAATTCATGATATGCCCGATCTTATCCGAGATCTCCGAAGCAGTATTCGGCATCCCCGGCGACATCAAGCCGGCATAATCGGCTTCGATCTGATAATCCAGGTCATCTCCATGCGGATTGTTCAGCCAATGGCCGGAAGCTGGAGGCATGATACCTTGCAGGATATTATAGCGTGCAGCCTGATTGGCATGCCATAGCGTATATCCGGCATTCGCAAATGCCACCGCAAAAGAATCGACAGGTGCATCCAAGCCCAAACGGTCGAAGACATCAACAAAAGTAAGGTCCATATAAACATCGTCATATAATCCCGGAACATTCTCATACCACCATTTTATATACCCGTCCGGCCAGACAATAGGAACATAATCCTGAATCATCGTCCCGTTATAGCGGAACTCCGTCGGCCCTCCGTATGTACAACCTATCGTTTGTCCGGCCCAGCCTCCTTTGATCTTATCCATCAGTTTGTCTTTGCTGATTGTAAAATCGTCAGGAACAACACTCTTGCCAGAAGATTGCCGAGTACACGATATACTTCCTATTAATACAATGATTATCACTATCGTTTCTAATATTTTTCTTTTCATGGCATAAGATTGTTTTTATGAGTAATCAAAAATATCGACCTCATTTCTATAAGGAGCAGAAGATTGAGCCCCCACACGAGTAACAGAAATAGCTGAGGCTTTACAAGCAAATTGCACAGCATCCTTTAGTGTACGCCCTTCAAATAAAGCAATAGTCAACGCTCCATTAAAAACATCTCCTGCAGCTGTAGTATCAATTGCTTCCACTTTTACAGCAGGAATCATTTCCACAATTGAATTACAATAAACTAAAGCACCTCTTGATCCTAACGTAATGATTACGTTCTGCACACCCATTTCCAGAATAGATTGAGCAGCCTTATAGGCGGAATCCTCATCTATTATTTTCACACCAGAAATCATTTCTGCTTCTGTTTCGTTTGGGGTAATCAAATAAAGATGTTGAAGTAATGTCGCAGACAAGAATTGCGCTGGGGCAGGATTCAATATAACTCGTTTCCTTTTTTTCCAGGCTGTTTCCACTACAAATTCCACCGTCTCCATAGGTATCTCTAGTTGCATCAGAATCAATTCTGCCTGATCAATAGCATCTTCTGCATTTGCCAGATCTGAAGATAATAAATTCGCATTTGCTCCAGATGCAACCACAATACAGTTTTCCGCATGAGCATCTACGGTAATTAATGCTACACCTGAGGGATTTCTTGAATCTGAGAAAATAAAAGATGTATCTATTCCTTCTTCTTCAAATAGTTGCTGAGACTGATGTCCAAATATATCACTTCCAGTTTTACAGATAAATGAAACATGTCCACCCAACCGGGCAATGGCCACCGCTTGATTCGCGCCTTTTCCTCCTGGATTCATAAAAAATGTTCCACCTAAAACCGTCTCCCCCGGACGAGGGAGATGGTTCGTTTTTATAACCATATCAGTATTGCTACTGCCAACTACCAATATGTTGTGTTTCTGATAACTCTTCATTCATATTCTTATGTTTTTAGCAAAAATTTTCCGATAAAATAGGAGAATAAAATTCATCCCTTTTGATAACGGCGAACATTCTCGCCACAAGTTTTGCCCGTAAAGCAT